>NZ_JAKDLJ010000211.1 GCF_030452865.1 Pseudorhodobacter sp. | reverse complement strand
GAAAGGCCGGGATGGCAGGTTTGGCGATCACCGATCTGACACTGTCGCATTTCCGCAGCCACCGCGCCGCGCATATCGGGTTTGACGGGCGACCCGTTGCCCTGATCGGGCCGAATGGAGCGGGCAAGACCAATTTGCTGGAGGCAATCTCGCTGCTGTCCCCCGGTCGCGGATTGCGGCGGGCAGCGGCCGAAGATCTTTCGCGACGGCCGGAGGGCCTGGGCTGGAAGGTCACTGCCGCAGTGCAAGGCTTTGGACCGGCGCATGAGGTGGAAACCGGGGCGGAGTCCGGGCAATCCCGACAGGTCAGGATTGACGGCAAAGCGGCGACGCAGTTGGCTTTGGCGCGGGTGACGCGGGTCCTGTGGCTGGTGCCGGCGATGGACCGTTTGTGGACGGAGGCGGCAGAGGGCCGACGGCGATTTCTCGACCGGATGACGCTCAGCTTTGCGCCGGAACATGCCGAAGCGGCGCTGATCTATGAAAAGGCGATGCGCGACCGTAACCGCCTGCTGAAAGATCAGGTCCACGACGCGCACTGGTATCGCGCACTTGAACAGCGCATGGTCGACAGCGCCGTTCAGATCGAAGCGAACCGCGCCGAAACCGTGGCGCGATTGATGGAGGCGCAAGCGGGGGGCGATACGGCTTTTCCGCAGGCTGATCTGGCGATCATCAACCCCGACCGGGTGGAAGATTTCGGCATCGCGCTGACAGAAGGGCGGCGCCGCGACATGGCTGCTGGTCGCACGTTGGTTGGTCCGCATCGCGCCGATTTGGCCGGGATCTTTGCCGCCAAAGGCGTCGCCGCTGATCAATGTTCCACCGGGGAACAGAAGGCACTGCTGATCAGCCTGATCCTGGCCAATGCCCGTGCGCTTTGCGCTGAATTGGGCGCGGCACCGATCCTGCTGCTGGATGAGGTGGCGGCCCATCTGGACAACCAGCGCCGCGCAGCGCTTTATGATGAGATTTGCGCGTTGGGGGCGCAAGCCATCATGACCGGAACCGAAGCCGCATTGTTTGACAGTCTTGGTCACCGCGCGCAAGCTTTCGCAATATCGGAAACCGCCCACCAATCCCGGATCGAGGAGTTCACATTATGACCCCGCAGCGCGTAACGCTCATCACCCTCGGCGTCGCCGATCTTGCCGAGGCGCGCGAATTCTATGCACGTCTGGGCTGGCGGGAGCATGATCAAAGCCAGGAAACGGTTGTCTTCTTTCAAATGCACGGTGCAGTTCTGGGCCTTTTCCCGCTGGAGGAGCTGGCCAAGGATCAGGGGCGTCCCGAGGCGCGTCTGAGTGTCGGCGCCATGACTTTGGCGCAGAATTTCGCGACCGAGGCAGAGGTCGACGCCGCCTTTACCGCGGCGGTGGCGGCGGGAGGCACCGCTTTGAAATCGCCTGAAAAGGTGTTCTGGGGTGGCTATTCCGGCTATTGGGCCGACCCGGACGGGCATGTCTGGGAAGTCGCGATGAACCCGTTCTGGACCCTGAACGACGATGGCAGCCTGACACTGCCGTGACCATATTTACGCAGTGAGGCCGATGATCTTCCGGATTTGAAATATCCGAAGCTGATACCTGGCGAACGGTCGCTTCCTTGCCAGCAGACGGCCACCCCGAATACCGCTAAATCTGGTGTCTTGGGCGTGACAATGCCCCTTGGAACGCCTATAAATCGGGCCAGAATTCAAGGAAAGTCCGCATGACCGAACACGTCAAGAAGCCCGCAGAATATGGCGCTGATTCTATCAAGGTTCTCAAGGGGTTGGAGGCTGTTCGCAAGCGCCCCGGCATGTATATCGGTGACACCGACGACGGCTCTGGCCTGCACCATATGGTCTATGAGGTGGTCGACAACGGCATTGATGAGGCGTTGGCCGGGCATGCCACGGCTGTAACGGTCAAAATCCACGCCGACAGCTCTGTTTCCGTGCGCGATAACGGGCGCGGGATTCCGGTCGACATCCACAAGGAAGAAGGTGTCTCGGCGGCTGAGGTAATCATGACCCAGTTGCACGCGGGCGGCAAATTCAACAACACCGATGATGATGGCAACGCCTACAAGGTTTCTGGCGGATTGCACGGGGTTGGTGTCTCGGTGGTCAACGCCCTTTCCGATTGGCTGGAACTGCGCGTCTGGCGCAATGAAACCGAGTATTTCGCACGCTTTGAAAACGGTGACTGTGTGGAGCATGTGCGCGAAGTCGGCCCTGCCCCCGGCGAAAAAGGCACCGAAGTGCGTTTTATGGCCTCAGCCAAGATCAACCGCCCGGATGGCACATTTTCCGACCTCGACTACAGCTTCAAGACGCTGGAAAACCGGCTGCGTGAACTGGCGTTCCTGAATTCTGGCGTGCGGATCATCATCATTGATGAGCGCCCGGCAGAGCCGCTGACGACCGAGTTGTTCTATGAAGGCGGCGTGCGCGAATATGTCAAATACCTCGACCGCTCCAAAACCTCGATCATGCCGGAGCCGATTTACATTATTGGCGAGAAAGGCGGCATCGTGGTGGAAGTGGCGATGTGGTGGAACGACAGCTACCATGAAAACGTGCTGCCCTTCACCAACAACATTCCGCAGCGCGATGGCGGCACTCATTTGGCGGGCCTGCGCGGAGCATTGACGCGGACGATCAACAATTACGCGCAATCCAGCGGTATTGCGAAGCGGGAAAAGATTGATTTCACTGGCGATGATGCCCGTGAAGGGCTGACCTGCGTGTTGTCGGTGAAAGCGCCTGATCCGAAATTTTCCAGCCAGACCAAGGATAAGCTGGTCAGCTCAGAAGTGCGACCCGCCGTGGAAGGGTTGGTGAACGAAAAGCTGGCGGAGTGGTTTGAAGAAAACCCGAGCACCGCAAAAATCGTCGTCGGCAAGATTGTCGAGGCGGCACTCGCCCGCGAAGCCGCCCGCAAGGCGCGTGACTTGACCCGGCGCAAATCACCTCTGGATATCTCCAACCTGCCCGGAAAACTGGCCGATTGTCAGGAAAAAGATGCCTCCAAAGCCGAGCTGTTTCTGGTGGAGGGGGATTCCGCTGGTGGGTCAGCCAAGCAGGGGCGTTCGCGCTCCAATCAAGCGGTTCTGCCGTTGAAGGGCAAGATTTTGAACGTCGAACGCGCGCGATTTGACCGCATGCTCTCCAGCCAGGAAATCGGCACTTTGATCACTGCGATGGGAACAGGCATTGGCCGGGATGAGTTCAATCTGGCGAAACTGCGCTACCACAAGATCATCATTATGACCGACGCCGACGTTGACGGCGCGCATATCCGCACCCTGCTGCTCACCTTTTTCTTCCGGCAAATGCCGCAACTGATCGAGGCCGGGCACCTGTATATCGCACAGCCGCCCCTGTACAAAGTCGCGCGCGGCAAGTCCGAAGTTTACCTCAAGGATCAATCCGCGCTGGAAGATTACCTGATCCAGCAGGGTATTGACGGCGCAGTTTTGCGCATGTCCTCCGGCGAGGACATCGCTGGCGCGGACCTGATCCGTGTGATCGAAGGCGCGCGCCAGTTCCGACGGATTCTCGAAGCATTCCCAACGCATTACCCGCGCAACATTCTGGAACAGGCAGCCCTTGCCGGGGCGTTCGATGCCGGCAAGGCGGACGCCGACCTGCAACTTGTCGCGGATACGGTGGCAAAGCGTCTGGACGCGGTGGCGACTGAATATGAACGCGGCTGGACCGGGCGCATTACTCAGGATCACGGCATCCGACTGGCCCGTGTGCTGCGCGGGGTGGAGGAAATCCGGACGCTCGATGGCGCTGTCTTGCGCTCAGGTGAGGCGCGGCGGTTGAGCCAGGTTTCCGCCCCGAACCGCGATGTCTATGCCGGGAACGATGCGCATCTGGTGCGCAAGGATCGAGACACCACGATTCACGGCCCGATTGATCTGCTCAACGCCATTCTGGCCGAAGGTGAAAAAGGTCTGTCCTTGCAGCGTTACAAAGGTCTGGGTGAAATGAACCCCGAACAGTTGTGGGAAACCACGCTTGACCCGGAAGCGCGCACCCTGTTGCAAGTCAAGGTTGATGACGTGGCCGAGGCGGATGATATTTTCACCAAGTTGATGGGCGATATCGTGGAACCCCGCCGCGAATTCATCCAGCAAAACGCGCTGAGTGTAGAGAACCTGGATTTTTGAGAGATGTAGGATTGCGTGTAATCGTGCGCGATGCCCAAAGGTTTGCGCGATTTGCGCATAAGTTTGTGTCATCGCAAACGTGGGAGCTGAGCAAGATAAACAAACTAGCGGTGCAATCGAGGGATGAGCATTCAGCGGGTCAGTTTTGAAACCCCTGGGCAAGGGTGCATAACTTGCCTCTATCGCTTGTCTTCAAAGTGGGAGCTATGCCCGAAAGTTGGTGACTGTTGTGACGACAAACTAATTCTGGCCATTTTCGGGAGAAAATGGCCATTTCACAAGTTAAGGGCGGCTATTAATGGTAATCGCGCCGAATGGAAGACTCGAACTATCCTGTCATGGATTTGAAGTCTTAAAATGATAAAGGTTCGATTGGCTGTCCACCAAAATAGAAGTGTAAACTTTTTTGCTCCACGACGCACTGTGACCTGGCAGGTCGGCGGAGCGATAGATCTTGGTAAGTCCGGCCTTCGCCTGATGACACTGAGCATGGAGAACAAGAAAGAAGGCCGCGGAGATGCCCGCGGCCTTCTTTTCCGTATCAGGTTGAGGTTTTCTTGCCTGAGGAAGGCTGTCGACCATTACCTGGTCGGCCCCCCCCTCGAAACTGCCACTCGGTGTAAGCCGATTGCTGCACCGTCATGGCATGACGGTGCGGGGGCGGCTTCAGGCGGCCCTGCAGCGTGCGATTTGGGACTCTGCGTCGATGCGGGCAGCGAGCAGCTCGCGCATCGCGAGGATCTTCCGGAAGTGGGCCCTGATCACGATGAGGATCTCTCCTCGGTGTGACAGGATCGGCACGACCGCCACCCGCCCGCTCGCCCCCAGGTCAGGATCATTCATTCCGTCGAACGCATTGCGATGTCCGAGCGTCTCCCCTGCAATTACTGGGTCGAAGATGCTGTGCACCAGACGGATAGCCTCCGCAGCAGTCTGCGAAAGCGGCCCGTCCTGGCGCAGATCGACAAGGGCGCGCAACAGGGTATTCAGGCCTGTCGCCTGCAATCCTGCGACATTGCGATCGACCTCTTCGTGCAGCAAGTCGAGTTCCAACAATGTCTTCGCCAAGAGCTCTTCGAGCGTCAGTTGATTGTAATATTTCATCTACCATTTCCTTTCTTCTCGCCGCGCAGAAATGCGCAGCACTCATGTCGTCGAACCCGAAGGCGTCGGCGAGGCGTGTCAGGCGGCGCTCTGGACGGACCGGGAGAGCGCCAGGGCTTCGTGTTCCTCGTCCATTTCCCCGATCTCTTTCAAAAGATCAAAGAGCCGATCCGTTATCAGACAGATCTGCTCGACTTCAGGGCCGGCCGGATCCAGCAGGAGCCCTGCCGACATGTCGGGCTCCATGTCGCCGATGATGGGGTCGAGAGAAAGAAATCGGTGCAGATCGATGAGCCTGCGCCGGATTGCGCGATCGAGATGGGAAGCCTCGCGCAAATCGGACATCAGACGCAACACGCGCCCGGTGCCAGCATTGCCACCGATCAGGCCGGCGGCATTTGCCAAAGCTGATCCGTGCTCAATGAAATGAACGCGAGCGGCGGCGAGTTGAGGGCGGCGGACAGGGTCTTCGTGGGCAGTGGATACAACACGGTTTTCCTCCTTTGGTCCTCTGTTGTCGATCTGTCAGTCGTGACAGCTTCAAGCCTGTCCGTTTGCCGGCGGTAGAAAGGGCTGGTTGATCTCCTTTATTTTGGTTCGGGTTGAATGGTAGCCGTCGCCCTGTTGGAAATGACATTGGTCGTTTTGCTCGGGGGGCGAAGAAAATAAATTCAGATTTGCAAAGATTCGCTGGAAATCATTGCTTTTACCCGGTCTCACAAAATCGGGTGAAAGCGATGACGACATAGGCAAGGATCTTCTCGGTGGAGGATATTCGCTTTGAACACACCAAAGTGGTCTCATCGCAGTGCGGCGGCATGACCCATGTATGGCCGTCCAGTTCCACAGCAATGGCGCCGATATCCTCGGAATAAAAGCGGACCCGCACCTCCTTTGACGTGGCATGCATGAACCAGCAGGCAAGCACCTCCGAACTCCAAGCCCCTGCCGACAGGAAACCCGAGCCGCAGGCGTGGCTGCATCAAGCCGCACCATCACGGGGCCAATGATC
>NZ_JAKDLJ010000210.1 GCF_030452865.1 Pseudorhodobacter sp. | reverse complement strand
AGAAACTGCTGTTGAACCCCGTATCGATGACGGTGCCGCTGATCGACCCGAACCGGTTTTTGAGCTGGCTTTCGCGTTGGACCGCCGCTCTGCCGTCTTGGCTTTGGTGGGGGGGCGGGCTGGCGTTGATCCTTGCCGCCCTGTCTATTTTACCGACGCATTGGGCGGCGTTGACCGCGCGCGGGCTGGAGGGGTTTCTCGATCTGGAAAACATCCTGCTGATCGGCTGCATCTATCCGGTCGTCAAAACCTTCCATGAATTGGGTCATGGGCTTGCAACGCGCGCGCGCGGCGGCGAGGTGCATGAGATGGGCCTGATGTTCATCGCGTTCTTTCCGATCCCCTATGTGGAGGCTTCTGCTTCGCTCAGCTTTCGGTCGAAATGGGACCGCGCAGCGGTGGCGGGCGCGGGTGTCATGGTGGAAATGTGCATCGCTGCCGCCGCTTTCCTGCTGTGGATCGGGGCGGAGCCGGGGATGTTTCGTGTCGTGCTGTTCAATACGATGCTGATTTCGGGCTTTTCGACCCTTGCTGTCAATGGCAATCCGCTTTTGAAATTCGATGGTTACCATGTGCTGTGTGACCTCATTGAGATACCCAACCTCGCACAGCGCGGCAATCAATGGTGGGCCGGGGTGCTGCGCGTCCACCTGCTGGGAACGCGCGAACGCAGGCGCGCGCGGATGCCGACCGTGGCTTGGGAAAGGCTGTGGTTCATCGTCTACCCACCAGCGGCTTTCATTTACCGCATCCTGATCTCGTTGAAGATCGCGTTGTTCGTGGCAACAACCTACCGGCTGATCGGTGGGATGCTGGCGATATGGTCGCTGAGCCAGTCGTTGGTTTGGCCTGCATTCAAGACCGCGAAAGCCGCGCTTACCGATGGGCGGATACGACAAGCCGGTGGTCGTGCGTGGCAAGGTGCCGGATTGGCAGTGGTTGCGCTCATGGTTTTTTTTCTTGCCGTCCCCTTGCCACATCGGGCCGTAGTGCAAGGAGTGACATGGCTGCCAGAGGAGGCATTTCTGCGTGCGCCGCAAGCTGGGCGCATCGTGGAATTCACCGCAGAACACGGGGCCATCGTTCATACCGGCACCGCGCTTGCCGTGATTGACGCGCCGGAGCTTTCCGCCAAACGCGCGGTGGCGCGTGCGCGCCTTGCCCAAACGCGGGCGCAATACGATCAGGCGCAGGTGAAGGACCGGGCGAAGGCGGTTCAGCTTCGTGCCACGATGCGCGATTTGCAGAGACAGGTCACGGAGGCAGAGCGACAGGTTGCCGAGCTGCAATTGTCCGCGTCGATTGATGGCCGCCTTGACCTGCCTCGGCGGGTCACGCCGGTTGGGCAATACCGTGATCGCGGCGAGGTGATCGGCTATGTCCTGCCGGATGCCGCACCGGTGGTCCGGGTTGCGGTGCCGCAAGGCTTGGTCGAACTGGTCCGGGGTGAAACCGCCGCGGTGGAGGTTCGCTTCGCCGATGAGGTTGGCAAGATCTACGCCGCGCATATCCTGCGCGTGGTGCCATCGGGCAAGGATCACTTGCCTTCGGAAGTTTTGGCGCTTGACGGGGGCGGAATGTTTGCAACCGCGCCCGCTGCGGACGGCGGACAACGATCCATCACCCGTATCTTCGTGCTGGACCTGGTACTGGATCAGCAGACCCGCCCGGTATGGGGCTTGCGCGTTTTCGTGCGACTGAGCTTTGCGCCAAAGCCGCTTGCAGTGCGTCTGGCGCGCACTGTGCGGGAGGTGTTCATCAATGCTTTCGGTGTCTGACCCACGCCTATGGCAGATCAAGGACAGAGCCGATACCGTCGAGCCGGAACGCCGGCCCGAAACGCGCCACCCTTCGGATGAATTCATCCGCCGCATGTTGGCACCGCTGCGCCGCGCGGTCTTCAAACCCGGCGTGCTTCGCTGGTTCGAGGTTTGGCAAATACGGCGCGAAGGGCGGCGCATGGAGGCGCTTGCGACCGAGGCGCTTGCCGCAAGGGTTCGCGCGACGGCCCCCCAACTCTTGCGCGACGGATTGACGGGACGACCTCTGCGGATTGCCGTTGCCGGAGTGCGTGAGATGACTTTCCGGATGACGGGCAAACGCCATCATCCGGTGCAGATCATCGGCGGTCTCGGCCTGCTGCGCGGGCGGATTGTCGAGATGGCGACCGGTGAGGGCAAGACGCTGACAACCCTGATTCCGGCGGTCGTGGTGGCGCTGGTGGGGATTCCGGTTCATGTCGTGACGGTCAATTCCTACCTCGCGCAACGTGACGCCGACACGCTCGCCCCGGTGCTGGCGGCGTTCGGGCTGCGCCACGGGGTCATCACGGACGCGACCGAACATCACCTGCGCCCGGAAATCTATGGCCGGGATGTGGTTTTTTCTACCAACTCCGATATTGCGTTCGACTATCTGCGCGACCGTCTGGCGCTTGGTCACAATCGCACGGCGCTGTCACAGGTGGCGCAACGTATCCTGTCGACCAAGGCGGGGCGCGACAGCAGACGTATCCTGACACGCGGGCTTGGCTTTGCGGTGGTTGACGAGGTGGATTCCATCCTGATCGACGAGGCGCAAACACCCTTGATCATCACCGCACAGCGCCCCGGTGACGCGGCATTGACGGCAGGCGAAGATGCCATCCTCGCGCTTGCCGCCAGTCTGGAGGAGGGGCGCGATTTTCAACTCGATCGCAAGAAGCGCACCGTCCGCCTGATGCCGGTTGCCGAAGACATGCTCACCGGATTCGTGCCACCCACCGCGGCTCTGGTTCCTGAACCGGCCCGGCGTGAGGCTCTCGTGCAGGCCTTGTCGGCGCTGCACCTGTATATCCGGGATGAACATTATATCCTCAACGATGACGGCCTGGTGATCGTCGACGAATTCACCGGGCGCGTGATGCCGGACCGGCAATGGCAATCCGGACTGCATCAACTGATCGAGGCAAAAGAGAAGCTCGACCGCTCCGGTCGACGGGAGACTTTGGCGCAGATTACCTATCAGACCTTCTTCGCCCGCTATCTTTGGTTCGCGGGCATGACCGGCACGGCAACCGAAGTCGCGCGGGAACTGCGGCAGAGCCATGGCCGCGCGGTGTTTCAGGTGCCAAGCAATCGCCGGTCAATGCGTCGGATTTGGCCCACGCGGCTTTTCGGATCGGAAGCGGCGCGGTGGCATGCGGTGGTTGCCGAAGCAAAATCGGTCGCAGATCGGGGGCGTGCTGTGCTGATTGGTACGCGATCTGTTGCAGCGTCAGAGCATTTGGCCGCGTTGTTGCGCGGCGCAGGGTTGGATCCGCAGGTGTTGAACGCGCGGCAAGACGCGGACGAAGCGGCACTGATTGCAATGGCGGGGGAGCCCGGTCGCATCACGGTTGCAACGAATATGGCCGGTCGCGGCACCGATATTCCGGTCGGACCGGAGGTGGAGGCGCGCGGCGGGCTGCATGTCATCCTGACGGAATTCCACGGCTCCGCCCGCATTGATCGCCAACTTATCGGGCGGGCAGCGCGGCAAGGTCAGCGCGGCTCTGCCCGCGCTATCGTATCGCTCAACGACGCTCTGTTCAGCGATACCGTGCCGCGTCTGGCACGGCTGATCCGCGTTTGCAGCTTTGGCTTTGGCGGCAGACTTCCGGGCCTGTTCGCGGAATCGCTGCGCAAAAGTGCGCAAAAGCGGACTTCGGCACAGGGCCGCCGACGCCGAAGCGAAACCGTGCGCAGGGCCGAACGGCAACAAAAGTCCCTCGGTTTTCGACCTGACAATATCTGAGTCGAATTCCTGTGTACCAAACATCTATGCAATCGCAGGGAACGCATGGGCCGGCGTGTGGGGTGTCGGGTCCACTCGTCGAGGAATGGCGGTATTACCCGACCAAAAATCCTGGCCTCATTATTGTCAACATTTACGTCGACAATATTATTGACAGATAGAATTCACCGACTAGACTGGATTGCATTCAGCTTGATCGACCCGGACAACGAGGACGAGATGATTTGACAATCACGAACGCTGCCTGCGGCACTAATGCGAAATGCAGCCAACGTGACTTGTACACACATGACGGAACCCCGAACGGCAGTCTCGCCGATACTTCCAACACAGCAGGAGAAGGTAAATGAACAAACTCACCACCACGACGGCCCTTGCAATCGCGCTTGCGGTCGGCGGATTCTCGGTTCACGCCGAAACGGTCAAGTGGGCATCGCGGGCGGACATCTATTCGCTGGACCCGGATTCGGTTCCGTCGACCTCAAACCTCGCCTTCCTGAACCACATTTACGAAGGTCTGGTGCGCTATGATCGCGAGTTCAAGCTGGAACCGGCGCTTGCGACGGAATGGGAACTGGTAGACGACAAATTCTGGCGTTTCAAGCTGCGTGAAGGCGTGAAATTCCATGACGGTGCCGATTTTACCGCAGATGACGTGGTGGCATCGTTCAAGCGCGCCGCCGATCCAGCCTCGCCGTTGAAAGGCAACATGCCGTTGTTCAAGGACATCCGCAAAGTGGATGACCACACGGTCGAGATTGACGTGACAACGCCGTCCTCGCTGTTCCTGAATGATATCACCAATATTTTTGTGTTCGACGCCGACTGGCTGAAGAACAACAACACGGAAAAGCCGACCGACTACTCGCAAAAGGTCGAAGGCTACGCCACGAACAACACCAATGGCACCGGCCCGTTCAAACTGGAAAGCCGCAAGCCAGATGCGAAAACCGTGTTGCTGGTCAATGACGGCTGGTGGGATGAGAAAAAGCACAATATCGACCGGCTCGAATATATCCCGATTTCGTCGGCTGCAACACGCATTGCGGCACTGTTGTCGGGTGAGGTGGACGTGATCGACAGCGCGCCGTTGCAAGATTTGCAGCGCTTGGAGGCCGATCCGAATATCAAGGTCATCAGCCTTACGGAATTGCGCACAGTCTTTATCAGTTTCAACCGCAAGGAGACCTTGCCGGATGGCAGGCCAAACCCGTTCAACGACCTCCGGGTTCGGCAGGCCTTTGAATTGGCTATAGATCGCGATTTGATCAACAAAAAGGTGATGCGTGGCCTTGCGCGGCCTTCCGGCTCACTGATCGCTCCGGATGTGGCGGGCTATGCCAAATCTCTGGATACTTATCAGCCAGCGGATCCCGAAAAAGCAAACGCATTGCTGAAAGAAGCGGGCAAGGATGGATTGGAATTCACCTATACCTGCATGAACGATGAAAGCGTCAATGAGGAAGAATTCTGTCAAGCCGTCTCCAGTATGCTGACACGAGCCGGCTTCAAACCGACGATTGACATGGGGCCGCGCGCCATCCAGTCGCCCAAGCGATCCAATGGGCAAACCGAAGTGTTCAACATGAGCTGGGCAAATGAGCCGACACTGGATGCTTTCTCGATGTTGTCGCAAGTGTTAGCGACCAAAGAGGGCGCTTATGGGGTGTCAAACCGGGGTGGTTGGTCGGTGCCGGAATTGGACAAGTTGGTTCAGGAATCTGCGATGGTCACAGACGGCGTCGAGCGGGCAAAGCTGCAAGAGCAAGCTCTGAAAATTGCCAAGGACGAGGTTTTGGCGATCCCGCTGTGGCAACAGCCCATCGCATGGGCAACCAATCAGCGGATCGAATACATCGACCTGCGGGCAGACAACAAGGCGCGCCACTGGTTCACCAAGGTCGCTGAGTAAGACAACCCGCCGGGGCTGCCATTGACTGGCCCCGGCGTTTGCTAGTATCCGGAGGGGGCGTGGATAATCTGCACGGGTTGACCCTAGGCGCCCGCCCGGCGGCGGGTCGCACTGTCCCGACCGCGCAATGGCTGCTGGCCTACCATAACGGCGGGCATCATATGGTCCGGGGCTTGCGCAGATGTGGCGGTGTTTCGTCTGGACGACCCCCATCTGACGCCCGCCGTGGATCCGGTTTCCAGCCTCCTGACGGGCGGCAGTGGCAAGGTCACGCAAGCGGTCTTTGTCGACGATCGCCTTGTGATGCGCGGCGGCAAGGTTGCGGGGATGGACATGGCCGCTGCCCGTGACCGCGCGCAAGCGCAATTTGAACGGCTGATCGCGAAATACCCCGACCGGAGTTGGAAACATCCGCCGGTTGAGGCGTTGTTCACGCCCAGCTTCCCAATCCTCTGACGCGAAAGGCACAAACATGCCCGCAACCTTGTTCACCAATGGCACCGTCATCACGATGGACCCCGGGCGCCGTATCATCGAGGAAGGCGCGGTGCGCGTGGTCGACGGCCGGATTGTGCAAGTTGGCCCCAGCGCCGAAGTGCTTGCCCGC
>NZ_JAKDLJ010000209.1 GCF_030452865.1 Pseudorhodobacter sp. | reverse complement strand
TGCTGGCCGGGCTCCCACGACGTCTGGCAACGATGGACGCATGCCGGTTGGAAATCGGGCGCATTTCCGCACAGATCATCGCCGGGGTGCATCCGGGTGGGTTGGTCGGAGGAGAGCGGGTGGAACTTTCACCAACGCTGGACTTTGGCGACACCATTCGCCGCTGAAAGCAGCATTGAGCCCAGCAACGATTCCGTCTTAGGGAAGTTTGCGCCTCGACTCATTTTTCGGAATTCAAACCGGTAAATCCCGGTTGCCAGGTTCACACATGGCGCAGACGGGAATGACCGCACGGAGTCCCGGTTTTCAGCTGTTCTCGCTCAATTCCCTTTTGCAGCCGCCTCAATCGCTGCAACGTCGATCTTTATCATTTGCACCATCGCCTCCATCACCCGCTGGGCCTTCGCGCGGTCCGGGTCGGCGAGCAACTGGGGCAGGATCCGAGGGGTGACTTGCCAGGACAAACCAAAACGATCCCGGATCCAACCGCATTGAATCGGTTCGCCGCCCGCCTCCAGCGCATTCCAATAGCGATCAACCTCTGCCTGATCGGCACAATCAATCGACAGCGATATCGCATCGGTGAAAGGATGCCCCGGCCCGCCGTTCATCGCAATAAAGCTGCGTCCGAATAGCGTGAAGGCGATGGTTATTACGTCGCCTTTCTTGCCGCCGGGGTAGTCGATTGTCGTGCGGGTCATCTCGCCAACGCAGCTGTCGGGGAAAAGCCCGGTGTAGAACGCCACCGCCGCCTCTGCCTGACCGTCGAACCACAAAAACGTGGAGATCTTGTCCATCACACCGCCCCCGCTTTACGTTTGCCGGCGAACATCACCGTTGCACCTTGCGGGTCGTCGGCTTGGATCAGCCAGTCCCCCTGATCGCCCGGCAGTTCCATCGGGCCGTGACGAACCTTGCCGCCGCCACGCTCCACCGCCTTTTTCGCCACGTCGATATCCGGCACCGTGAAAGCGAAATTCCAGTACGGCGCGGTATTCGGCTTTGGTGCGTTCATCATCGCGCCGATCATGTCGTCGCCTTCACCGATGAAACTGTACTCGCCCGCCTCACCCATGGGCATCGACCCGGATTTGGTCCAGCCGAACAGCTTGTTGTAAAAGGCAAGTGCGGCATCCTGATCACTGGTGACCAACTCATTCCAGCAACAATGGCCGGATTTCATCATCGAAAACGCGGTACTGTTGCGGTCGCTGTCGCCGCGCATCAGGTAGAAAAGCGCGCCCTGCGGGTCAGAGACAAAGGCGAAACGACCGACGCCTGGAATATCCTGCGGGTCCATATGGACGCTGCCGCCAAGCGATTTCACCATGGCTGCCGCCGCGTCCACATCGGCAACACCGAAATAGGCCGCCCAGATCGGGGCGAATGCCGCGCCCTCGGGCGCTTTCATCACGCCGCCCACGCCTTCGCCTTCAGGTGTCGCGAAGGTGCGATAGTCTCGCTCCATCCCGCCCGCGGGCTTGTCAAATTTCCAACCCATCACCGCGCCATAGAATTTTTGCGCGGCGTCAGGTACTGTGGTCATCAACTCATACCAGATCGGGGTTCCATCACGGTTTGTCATTGGCTTGCTCCCTTGCGACCCATTTCAAATATTGGCGAAAAGCCACCGAAGATCATCCGCTTCATATCGAACGGCATGTTTCCGGCGGCCATGCTTTCATCACTTCCCATCTTCTTCTCAGCCGCATCGGCTGTCACGCGGTCGGGCCAGATGATCCACGAAAACACGATACATTCTCCCGGTTTCGCCTGCACAGCGCGCCGGAAATCAGTAAGTTTGCCGTCGCGCACATCTTCGCCCCAGGCCTCCATGATCTCAATCGCGCCATAGCCTTTGAACATTTCCGCCGCATCGGCTGCCATGTTGCGATAATCTTCCTTGCGGTCCTCTGGCACCGGGATCACGAATCCACTGACGTAGCTCATTGGCTTTCTCCTCTCGCTCACTCGATTGCGTTCATGCGCCGTCAGGTTTTTCATCGGCCTTCGGCCAATAGGTGCCGATGCTCCACAAATTGCCCTCGGGATCGCGACAGGCAAATTCGCGGCTACCGTAATCGGTATCCCTGAGCGCCGCCTCAATTGCCGCACCCGAGGCTTTGACTTTTGCAAAAACCGCGTCGACATCATCAACCGCAAGGTAAAGCGCATCCGTGCGCCGCCCATCAAGATCGCCAACTTGCTTGCCGTAATCATCGTCGCGGCTTTGGCCGAGCATCAGGATCGAGGACCCCCTCGCCATCTGGGCATGTTCAACGATCCCTTTATCGCGATGGGCGAAATGTTCGGAAAAGCCGAGCACTTCCACCAACCACCGCATCATTCTGTCAGCATCCCGACAGCGCATTGTCGGGAACAGGCGCGGAGCCTCTGTTTCGGGTTTCACAGCCATGATGGTTTCCTCCTCCCGCTAATGGTTCGGCAATCCTGCCGGTCAGTCGTCGAGTTTCGGATACCAATCCACGCCGCGCCCTTCGGGCGTGGTGTCAAGCAGTATCCAAAGCGGGTTCATATCCGGCGCGCTATGCGGATCCTGACCGGGATCGGCGATCTCCATCCCGCCCTCACCACTGTAAAAATGCCGGATTGTTCCGTTGCTGCGATGAAAGATTGTGTAGGCGGGGCGATCAGCATCCCGCTCACCGACATAATCCGCAGTGAAGTCGCCGCTCGGGTCGGACACAAAGGTCAGTCCTGTCCAACCGCGCTCCTTTGCGCAGCGCTGGATGCGGTCTATCGGCGACCGGGCAACGACAGCAAGCGCCACGCGTTTCGTGATATGCCGCGCCTCGCCATCCCAGGAATCCAGCAGTGACGCGCACATCGGACAAACCAGTTTTCGCTCCGGCCCATACATCATCGAATAAAGGATGAGCGTGTCGTGATCGCCGAACATTTCGCTCAGCCTCGTCGAGCCGTTTTTGCCCTCAAATGCGTAATCCTGTGGCACTTCACCGCCGGGCGGCAGCGCACGGCGTTGGGCGGCAACGCGCTGAATATGCCGACGAAGTTCAATCTCCTCGGCCAGTAGCGCCGTGCGTGCCTTACGGTAGGTAGCGCTCTCTCCGGGCCAGCTTGCTTGCGATAGCGCGGCAAGGTCCGCGGCCGGGGTAAGATTTTCGGTCATATTTATTCTCCGATTCTCTTGACTATAATGTTGATATCAACCTATGTTACCGCATGTCAACAAATTCTCAAAACCACGCGACTTTCGGCATGACTTTGCTGATACGGGACGCCTGCTGGTGCCTGCACACGCAACGCGCCGCGCGCGCGGTAGCGAGACGGTTTGATGAGGCGCTGCGCCCCGTCCGGCTCAAGGGTGGGCAGTTTTCGCTTTTGATCTCATTGAACCGCCCGGAACCACCGACACTCGGGTCCGTCGCGCGGTTGCTGGCGATGGATCGAACGACACTGACCGCCAACCTCAAACCGCTGGAACGGCGCGGGTTGCTGTGCGTGACAGCGGATGCCAATGACCGCCGTGCCCGCCGCCTGACTCTGACAGCCGAAGGTCTGGCGTTGTTGGAGCGTGCAATCCCGATCTGGATCGCGACGCAGGGAGAGCTGGAGCGTGGTCTGCCCGCCGATGTTGCAAAATTGAGGGATGGCTTAAACGCGCTGGCACGCATCTCCGAGACGGAGCCGATAATTCCAGCGGAGATGCTGCTGGAGAAGTGACGAGTTGGTCCTGATAGGATTCGCTGAAATGCGGGCCGGGCGGTCTTGGGTTGGAAGATTGGAACGAAGGGCAAACCCGCCCTTCGTTCCCTTGCTATCGCTTAGAAAGGGCTGTCGGGATAGTAGAATTCCGCTGCGTTTTCCGGCGTGATCAGCACTGACCCAATAGTGAACCGCCCCGATACCGGCGCGGTGGAGGTCATGCCAACCGCAGTCAGCTCAATCGCCGTTGCGATCATTGATGGCGGATAGGTCACGTCTGCCGGGACCATTTTGTCATTGTCACGCACCTTGGCAATCATCTCTTTCATGCCAGCGCCGCCCAGAACGAACTGAATATCCTTGCGGCCCGATTGTTCAATTGCGGCCAGAACACCAATTGCCATGTCATCGTCAGACGCCCAAACCGCATCAATCTTGTCATGCTTGGACAAGAAATCCTGCATTACGGTAAAGCTGTCATCGCGGTTCCAGTTGCCATGTTCCATATCGATGATCTCGATGCCGGAGCCTTTGATCGCCTCCTCAAAACCCGCGACACGCTCATTGTCGATGGTGGTGGGGATGCCCCGCAGCGCGACGATCTTGCCGCCATTGGGCATGGCCGAAACCATGTATTCGCCCGACACCCGGCCAAAGCCGGTGTTGTCGCCTGCGACATAGAGATCCTCGATCCCCGGTATCGCAAGGCCACGGTCCACCACCGTCACCCAGGCACCGCTGTCTGCCACAGCTTTGACCGGGCTGGTCAGCGGCTCAGATTCGAAGGGCAACACGACCAGCGCATTGATCTTGCGGGTGGCAACCATGTCTTCGATGTCGTTGACCTGCTTGGCCGGGTCAGACGCTGTTGCCAGCACGAATTCCAGTTGTGGATAAACGGTTTTCAACCGATTGATCGCTTCCTGCGCGTGGAAGTTCATACCCCCGGCCCAGCCATGGGTCGCGGCAGGGATCGAGACGCCGATGACCTTCTTATCTTGCGCCAGTGCCGGCATTGCAAGCGCTGCGGCCATTACCGCCGCTGCTGCCAATCGTGTAAATGTCATGGATATTCCTCCTGTTGCCATGAATATTCTGCGGGGCCGGTATCAGCCTTCCGCCTTCTTATCGCGCTGCAAGATAACAGCGAGAACGATGATAACCCCTTGGATCGCCCCGTTCAGGTAAGGCGAAACACCGTCGGTCAAATTCAGAATATTGTCGATCAGGGACAGGATCAAAACGCCGATCACCGTGCCCCAAACCCGGCCAAAGCCGCCTTTCAGCATGGTGCCGCCGATGATGACAGCCGCAATCGCCTCCAACTCCCACAGAACGCCGGTGCTGGAGGATGCGGACCCCAAGCGCGGCACATACATGATGGTCGCGACCCCGACGAGGATGCCGAGGAACACATAGGTCAGCATTCGCACCCGGTTGACGTTGACCGAAGAATAGCGCGCGACCTGATCGTTGGAACCGACCGCCGCCGCATGCCGCCCGAATGCGGCGCGGCGCATCACCAATTCGCCGGTGATCGCCACCAGCGCGAAAACGATGATCGGCCAACTGATCCCGAACACTCCGTCAAAATAGATCGGCCGGATAATTGACCGCATCCCGAAGTCCAGTGACAGGGTGCCACCATCCGCAAGCCAGGTCACAAGGCTGCGATAGATCCCCATGGTGCCAAGCGTCACGATAAACGCCTCGATCCGCATCGTCGTGATCAGGAACCCGTTGACCATCCCCGCCAATGTTCCGGCGGCAATCGCGACCAGCATCCCCACCATCACCAGCGGCCATCCCGGCCCCAACGCAGGCAAAAGCGCGTTCATCACCAAAATCATCAGCCCGGCGATGAAAGCCGCCATCGAGCCCACCGACAGGTCCAACCCTCCCGCGACAATCACGAAGGTCATCCCGACAGCGATGATACCGATGAAGGCAGAGCGGGACAGAACGTTGGTGATATTCGCCGCACTCAGGAAATTCCCGTTCAGCGATGCGCCCACAATCACCAGCACCACGAGCGCCAGAATGGGGCCAAGCACCTTGAGGTCCAGCATGGGTTTGGCCCGTTGCGTTGCGTCGATATTCGCCATCATGCCGCCTCTTGCTTGTTCGCGCCGAGGCCCATTGCAAGCCGCACGATCTTGTCTTCTGTCATATCCGCGCCGGACACTTCACCGGCAATGCGCCCCAGACGCATCACCATCACACGGTCGGCAAGGCCGATCACCTCTTGCATCTCGGAGCTGATGACGATGATGGATTTGCCTTGCCGCGACAGTGCATGGATGAATTCGTAGATCTGCTGCTTGGTGCCGATATCAATCCCGCGCGTCGGCTCATCAATGATCACAATATCGGGCGCGGCCAGCATCACCTTGGCAATCAACAGTTTTTGCTGGTTGCCGCCCGAGAGGTTGCCCACCAGCACCTCCCGCGATGGGGCGCGAATATCAAATTCCGCAATCGCGGTTGTCAGCGCCCGGTCTTCGGCCTTCTGGTCGATCAACCAATTGGTAAACATCGGCAAGGATTGCAGCGTCAGGTTTTCGCGCATCCCCTTGTTCAGCAACAGACCCCGGCTTTTGCGGTCTT
>NZ_JAKDLJ010000208.1 GCF_030452865.1 Pseudorhodobacter sp. | reverse complement strand
ACTGCTGATGGCGATTTCCACCCCGTCGCTACCCCAAACCATTCTTGATCTGAATGGAGCGAGGGCCGAGGATTTCTTTCGGGCTTTGGCGGCGGAGTTGCGGCAAAAGGGCCAGTCCGAAGACGTGGCCCTTGTTGCATTCTCGGTTCAGTAGGAGGCAAGCGATCTGCCCCCCGATCAATTCTCTAGGCGGAAATAACGCAGCGCACCGATGGCGGTTTGGCGTTCGCGGTCCAGTTCGGACTGCATGAACGGCACCAAGGCCCGCGCGGTGACGCCATTCGGCACCGCGTCCAGCTTTTCAACGGCGCGTTCGGTGACGACGGCGAGAATCAGTTGTGGCGTCGGCTCTGCCCCGGCAGCCAGGTTGACGGTGAAGCTGAACCCCAGCGTCCCATCCGAGGCGCGAGACAGCCACGGTTTCAGGTTCGTCGCGCCGCCGGCACCGTTGACCAGAAACAGCGACACCGCACGGCCTGCAAGCCCTTCGATCCGACCGGAAACCGTTTCACCACTTTTCAGAACGTCGGTGCTGTTGTCGAGGATCAGGCTGGGCGCGATACCGCGATTGTTGCGCAGGCTGTTCATGAAATCCAGCACTGGACATTGCGTCGAATTGATCAGCCGGACGCCGACATTCGGCTCCACCCCGTTATCGGCCTTGAACTTGTCGACCATAACCTGAAACGGGGCGACTTCTGTGCCGTAACCTTCGACATCCACCTGCCCACCGGTTGAGGAGAGCATGGAGAAATAGACGCAAGGTCCCGCATCGTAACTGCTGACCCATTTCACCTGTTGGCTGATCGCGTCCAGCGGTTGCGCCGCGTTTTGCTCAGCGGCAGCCGCTTTCGCGGCGGCTTCCTCGGCGGCCTTTGCATCGGCGGCGGCTTTCGCGTCTTCGGCGGCTTTGGTTTGACGTGCGGTTTCTGCGGCTATGCGGGCGGCATCGGCTGTGGCAGCGGCCTCTGCTGCTACCCGCGCGGCCTCGGTCTCGGCCACCTTCGCGGCGGTTTCTTCCGCTGCCGTCGCTGCTGCTTTTTCGGCAGCCTCCTTCGCCGCCTTTTCGGCGGCAGCGGTGTCGGTTGCTGGGGTCTGACCGCTCGTTTCGGCTGGTTTTTCCGGGCCGGGTGCAGGTGTGGGATCGAACATCCCGCCGAAATAGGCCCCGCCGCCGCCAATCGCCACAAGGGCCACTAGGGCCACGGCAATCATCCCGCCCTTGCCGGGTTTCTTCGGTGGTTCGTTCGGTTTCGGAGCAGCGGTCTTGCCGGGAATACCTACAAATTCGCCTTTGGGTTTCTGGGTTTGCGGCCCGGTGCTGCTGATCGGCAGTTGTGACGCAATGATGGTGCGATCCGGGTCGGGTTCTTCGGCGTAGGACGCCGGATCGGGGATCAGCGAAGGATCCTCCAGCATTTCGATCACGGTCGCCATGCTTGCCGGACGATTGGCCGGGTTCGGTTGCAGCATATGCGCAAACAAGGGCCGCAGATCGTCGTAGGTTTCCGACAGATCCGGCACTTTGGAGCGGCTGCGCACGGCTTCCACCATGTTACCGCCCATGTTGACGGTTTTGCCCTGAGAGGCGGCGACCATCAGCAAGGCAAGACTGTAAATGTCGGAACGCGCGTCGATGTTGCCATCGTAGGCGCCGAGTTGTTCGGGGGCGACAAAGCTGAACTTGCCGGCAAACTGCCCTTGCAGCAAGGTCCGGTCACCCTTCATCGAGGATTTGGCGATCCCGAAATCAATCAGCTTGGCGTGTTCGACCCGGCCACCTTCCAAAATCACATTGTCGGGCGACAGGTCACGGTGGACGACACCAGCGCCATGCGCGCGATCAAGGCCAGAGGCGAGGCGCGTCATCAGCACCCGCACATCCGCTTCGGGCATCGGCCCTTCCTTGATACGGTCGCCAAGCGCCTGACCTTCGACGAATTCCATGATCAGGCTGGGACGGCCGATTTCCGGCGGGTTCATGTAAGTGTGATAACGCACGATGGCGTCATGCGCCAACCGGCCCAGAACCTTGGCTTCTTTCTGGAACAACGCCTCGATCATCGGGTCATGCGCCAGCGCGGGCAGCACGATTTTCATCGCAACCGGGTCACCGGTATGGATGTTGCGCCCGCGATAGACTTCGCCCATACCGCCACGGTTGATCAGTTGCTCCACCTCATAGGTGCCCGCGATCAACATGCCGGAAGTAACGGTTGTGGTCACAGGAGCCTGTGTCTGCGGCGGCCTGCTCGGCTGCTCACCTGAACCCGTTGTGTGCGCGGCTTTATCGGAGCTACCCGGAGGCGTTGAATGTTCATTAGCCATTGTATTCAGTCTTCCGCTTTCCAGTCATGCATCGCAATCGGAGGACCATAACCCGGATTGGTCACAGCCTCCGCATGGTCTTCCGGGTCTGCCGACAAGCAGCGCACCACCAAGGCGGTGATATTGTCTTTTGCTCCACGCGATAACGTCAAATCAAGAAGTCTGTCACAGGCTTCCTGCGCCTCACATTCCTGCAATATCTCGGCAATTTCTTCATCTGTCACATGGCCCGTCAACCCGTCAGAGCACAACAGAAAAACGTCGCCAACCTGCAAGACACCATAGTTTTCGTCAGTCATCGGCATGTCCGATACACCGATGGCGCGGGTGATGACGTTCTTGCGCGGCCAATGTTGCGCTTCTTCGGCGGTGATGGCACCTTCGCGCAGGAGTTCCATCGCTTCGGTGTGATCGGTCGTCATCTGTTGAAAAACGTCGCCGCGCATCATGTAGATCCGGCTGTCACCCGACCAGATACAGGCGAAGTGTTGTTCATATACCAAAAGTGCCACGACCGTCGCGCCAATGGTGGCCCCGTTCAGTTTGGTGGATTGTTGGCGGATATCCTCATGCGCGATCACCAAGCGGTCGATGAACCGCGTCTTCAGATCAAGCGCGGAGGAGGGGATGCCCGTCCATTGCGCGCTTTCTGCAATCGTGCGGCTGGCAAAATCGCCCGCCATATGGCCGCCCATTCCATCCGCGACCAACCATAGCCCGGCGGCGGGACGCGCGAGAAAACTGTCTTCATTATGATCGCGGACGCGGCCCTGATGCGTCACTGCACCGGTATCAAATGAATAACCGATTTGGTGCATCCTTTCTCCCCCGCAAAAAAATGGACTTGTACATTATGACCTAGAGAAACGATATGTTGTCGCAAGAATAGGCAGAAATCACTCCGGACGCAAAGGCGCAAGTTGTGGACTGCGCCGTTTCGCGGCGATTGCTTCGGTTATTCCAAACAGGAGCAGGAATTGCAAACATCCGATAACGCTGACGGCATGGGGCAGGGGGATTTGTCAAACAGCCCGGCGTGGTGCCGGGCCGTCGGAAACAGACATTGTGGCAAGTTCAGAACGACAACCGAACCTGCGCAGTGATGCTGGTGGAGCCTTTGACATTCTTGCCAAAACGCCCATCAAGCCGCAGATTGGCGTTCAACTGCTTGGCACCGCCCGGCCCGTTGTCAAGGATGCGCACATAGTTGACGCCCATGCTCAACTCCCCAAAGCCGCCGATATTCTTGGTCGTGATGTTCTGGGTTCCTCCCAAACGATCCGTGAACACGGATTTCCGGTCCCCTGCGAAATCGTTGTAATAGTTGGCGCTTGCGAAGAAGGTTGTCCCAGCATTACCTTCCGGCGCAAGCGTGGTCTTCGCGATGGTGCCACCGACAAAGCCGACGATCGAGTTGAAGGAATCGGTGCGCAAATTCTCGCCGCCCGTGAAGTTCACTGTGGCTGCCGAGGTGTGGGTGTAGGACAGGCCCGCCGTCGGGACGAAATTCAAACCCTCCTTGCCAAGATCCATCCGATAGCTGACGCGCCCGGTGACGTTGACAGAATTGGTGCCGAATTTCGCATTGGAGAGCCCGAGGCCGAAGAAACCGGGATTGATGGTTTCGTTCAGCGTGAAATTGCTCTTTTCAAAGCGCAGCTGAACGTCGGCGGTGATCCGGTCCTTGCTGAATGCTGCGTAGACGCCGGCATATTTCTGGTCAAACTTGGTGTTGGTGACACTGGCCACTGCGGTTCCGCCGCCGCTGACTCCGATGTTCACATCCTGATCCGACCGCCCGTTGTTATAGCCAAGCATCGCACCGAAGGAGCCATCCCACCCGTCAAAGAACCGGCCATCATTGCAGCCGTAGTCATAGCCGCCCTGCACACCCGCATAGCGCGCCCGCAGCGAGGTGCCGGAGGTCGAAACCCCGTTGTTGCTGGTGCCCGACACCGTGCTGGTGCCATAGGTGCCGCGGAAATAACCACCGCGCGAACAGCCTTCCTCGGTCGCCAGCCCGCTGACGAAGGGACTGGTCGGACGATTGACGACGGTTCCGATCAGCGATTGCACCAAGGATGCGTTGGCGGCGATCCCGCCGATGCCCGCGCTCGTCTCGCTGACGATTTGCAGGTCGTTCCCGGCTTTGCCAAGGGAATAGACCACTGCACCACCCTGACCAAGGCCGGAATAGGTGAAGCTGTAATCCGAGGCCCGGTCGCCTTTCAGCACATAAATCGCGCCGCCAAAGAACGGCGGAACCCCGGCAACGACCTTGTTTGTGAAGTCGAAATTCAGGTTGCCGCTGATCGCGCCGTTGACCACGATCTGGTCGCTGGTGCCGCCTGTCGGGTTGGTCAACACGCCTCCCGGCCCGATGGCATTGTTGGACCCGAGGTTCAGGTCCATCGCGAAGTTGCCGCCATTGACCGGGCCATTAACCGTCAGGCGGTCCTGGGTGTTCTGGTCAAACTGCGGTGCACCGCCGAGGTCGGGTGTCAGCAGGCTGATATTTCCGGCCCCGGTGTTGCTTAGACCGCCCAAAGAGGTGAGTCCAAGTGCTGTGACCTGGCCGCTGTTGGAGAAGATGCCGGAAACCGCGCCATTGCTCATCAGGAAACTGCCCGCATTGGTCACCGGCCCGGTCACGCTGCCGCCGGTCAGGTCAAACACCCCGGCGGCTGCGTTATTCACGGAACCCGACAGTGCGGCAGACCGGGCGTTGAAAGTCATGTTGTTGGTGATCGCACCCGAAACAGTGGCCGAATTGGCATTCACGGTGCCGTTGTTGGTCAGTGTGACCGTCCCCAAGCGCCCGGTCGCATCCAGCGCGACAACGCCTGCGGCACCATTGGTCAGCGTGCCGATCCCGGTGTAACTGTTCGCGCCGATGTTCAGGTTTGCCGCATTGGTGAAATCCTGCCCCGTCGCGGTCAGCGGTCCGGTTACGTTGAAAGTCGCGTTGTTGGTGACTGCACTGTTCAACGCCCCGCTCGCATTGACGATGCCGCTGTTGGCGACCCCGCCGGAGGTTGTCGTGGTGCCTGTGGTGGTAAACGTCCCGCTATCCGTGTTGGTGATTTTACCTGTCAAATCAAGCGTATCCGGTGCCGTAACCGTGAGAAGGGCCGCATTTGTGATATCACCGGTCACAGCACCCTTGGCCGTAAGGCTTCCGGCGTCATTGTTCAGACCAGTGGCAAAACTTCCGCCATCCAGGGTGGTGGTGCCGCCGTTATTCGTTACCGCGCCGGTGAAGTTGCCATTCGTGATGTTCAGCGCGCCGCCCGTATTGGTCGTGGTGCCCGCCACGCTGCCACTCGTTACATTCGCAGTTGTGCCCGCAGCCACGCGCAATGCGCCATTGATAGCGCCGGAATGATCGAGGGTGCCACCGGTCACGACCGCATCGCCTGTAATGATGTTGGTGTTGGTGAAGCTGCCTGCCTGCTGCGCAAGTGACGCAACGGTGCCTGCATTGCTCGCGGTGCCGGTATTGGTCACCGGACCGGTTACGCCCGATGAGGTGTTTGTCAGCGTGCCGGAGTTGGAAACGCTTCCCATCGTTCCGTTGTTGGTCGCGATGTTGCTGTTGGTGACAGCGCCCGTTGTACCGTTGTTGATGAGCGTTCCCGTGTTGCCGACATTGCTGGTCACGCCCGCCGCCGTGTTCGTCAACGTGCCGGAGTTGGAAACAACGCCCATCGTGCCGCTGTTGGTCGTGAGATTGCTGTTGGTGACATTTCCCGCCACGCCGCTGTTGGCGAAGGTGCCGGCATTGATCACCTGCTGCACGGTGCCCGCGTTGGTCAGGCTCGCGCCCAAGGCAACAATCGTGTTCCCCGCAATCGCGCCGACCGGCCCGGCAACCGTCAAGGAACCACCTAGAACATTGGTATCGCCGGTATAATCATTCGCGCCGGAAAGCGTGGTCGCGGAGGTGCCGGTGACGTTCAACCCGCCCG
>NZ_JAKDLJ010000207.1 GCF_030452865.1 Pseudorhodobacter sp. | reverse complement strand
TAAAGCGCCAATATGCCGTCAAGGTTTCTGAATTTGACGCAAGTGCGCGGTGGGTCAGCATTGCGCCTTTTGACCGCCCGGTGGTGCCGGAGGTGTAAAGGATCGCGGCCAGATCATCCGGGCCGCGCGGCACTGGCTGAAAGCCTGGTGCTTGGCTATCACGCCGCTGCGTCAGGCTACCGCTTTCATCGGCGGCAATCGTCAAAATTTCGGCCACACCGCTTTGCTGCGCGATAGCGGCCAGCGCGCCCAGTTTGTCAGGGTCGCAGACCAGAAGGCGCGGACGGGCATCGTTCAGGAAATAGCTGATCTCCGCCCCGGTGTATGCGGTGTTCAGCGGCAGGAACACTGCCCCCGCCAGCAAGGTGCCGACATAAAGCTCCAACATCGCTTGGGTCTTGGGTGCTTGCACGGCCACGCGGTCACCAGGGGTAATGCCCGCCTCCACCAGTACCGCCGCCATGCGCTCGGCATTGGCAAAGAACTCACCGTAAGTGACGGTTGCGCCGGTTTGGTGGTTGAATAGAAAGCGGGTATCCTCCGCGCCGATGGTGGACCGGCGCAGACGTTCGACGAGATAGTTGTGTTCGTACAAATCCTGTCCTTTCAAATTCCGCCCGATCTCGTAATTCACCATGGCGATGCGGGCGTTGGCAAGCCGTTGAGCAAGAATGTGATGATCGAACTGCGGACGATATGGTGTATGCTTCTGGACATTCGCCGATAATTTGGCAGGCTGTAGACTGGCCGCCGGATCATGGTGTTGCAGCGTGCAACCCGTCTGTTCGCGCAGCGATCCGATACGATCTGCCAAAAAGGCGCAGCGATGACATGGGAGACTACGGATGGATGCATTCATTTGCGATGGGGTCAGAACGCCGATTGGCCGCTATGGCGGGGCGTTGTCGTCGGTGAGGACCGATGATCTTGCCGCCATTCCCATCGCCGCATTGATGGCGCGCAATCAAGGCGTTGACTGGCGCGCTGTGGATGAGGTGATCTTTGGCTGTGCCAATCAGGCGGGGGAGGATAACCGCAACGTGGCGCGGATGGCCGCCTTGCTGGCGGGATTGCCTGACACTGTGCCGGGGGCGACGATAAACCGGCTTTGTGCATCGGGTATGGATGCGGTTGGATTTGCTGCGCGCGGGATCAAAGCCGGGGATTATGACCTGACCATTGCAGGCGGTGTTGAAAGCATGAGTCGCGCGCCGTTTGTGATGCCAAAAGCGACCAGCGCATTTGCCCGCTCCAATGCAGTGTTTGATACCACGATCGGCTGGCGTTTCATCAACCCGAAGATGAAGGCGCAATACGGGGTGGAGAGCATGCCCGAAACTGCGGACAATGTGGCGAGGGATTACAACATCAGCCGCGCCGACCAGGACGCTTTCGCCGCCCGCTCGCAAGCGCGCTGGCAGGCAGCTCAGGCGGCAGGATTGTTCGTGGATGAGATTGCGCCGGTGTTGATCCCGCAGCGCAAGGGCGATCCGGTTGTGGTCGATACTGACGAACACCCGCGCCCAGGCACCACTTTGGAAGCGCTCGCCAAGCTGAAGGGTATCAATGGCCCGGATTTGACCGTGACGGCGGGAAATGCCTCTGGCGTCAACGACGGTGCGGCGGCATTGTTGATTGCGTCGGAAAAGGCGGTTGCGGCGCATGGTTTGACACCGATGGCGCGGATTGTCGGTATGGCATCGGCCGGGGTTGCGCCGCGCGTGATGGGAATTGGTCCTTCGCCTGCCAGCCAAAAAGTTCTGGCCCGCACGGGGCTGCGCATCGGTCAGATGGATGTGATAGAGTTAAATGAAGCTTTCGCCAGTCAGGGCTTGGCAACGCTGCGCGAATTGGGTGTGGCAGATGATGCGCCGCATGTGAACCCGAACGGCGGGGCAATTGCGATGGGGCATCCGTTGGGTATGTCCGGCGCGCGGTTGGTGTTGACCGCCGCCTGGCAATTGAAGCGCACGGGCGGGCGGTATGCGCTGTGTACGATGTGCGTTGGTGTCGGTCAGGGAACCGCGCTGATCCTGGAGGCGGTTTGAACGGGAGGGACGATCATGTATGCGCAAATGGTGAAATCGGAAGCCGCTGATGACAGCCCGGAAGCGATATCCTTTCAGGCCCGCATCGACGCTGGTGAAAAGATCGAACCGAAGGATTGGATGCCTGCCGGCTATCGCAAAACCCTGATCCGCCAGATCGGGCAACATGCCCATTCGGAAATTGTCGGCCAACTCCCCGAAGGCAACTGGATCACCCGCGCGCCGACGCTGGAGCGCAAGGCGATCCTGCTCGCGAAGGTGCAGGATGAGGCGGGACATGGGCTTTACCTTTACTGCGCCGCCGAAACGCTGGGCGTCAGCCGGGATGATTTGACGGAAATGTTGCTGGATGGGCGGATGAAATACTCCTCCATCTTCAACTATCCAACGCTGACCTGGGCCGATATGGGCGCGGTTGGCTGGCTGGTGGATGGAGCCGCGATCATGAACCAAGTGCCGCTACAGCGCACCTCTTACGGTCCCTACAGCCGCGCGATGATCCGCGTTTGCAAGGAGGAGTCGTTCCACCAACGGAAAGGCTTTGACATCATGCGCAAGATGTCCAACGGAACGCCCGCGCAAAAGCGAATGGCGCAGGACGCGCTGAACCGGTTTTGGGAGCCTTCCTTGATGATGTTCGGCCCTTCGGACAAGGATTCCGTCCATTCGGCGCAGTCGATGGCGTGGAAAATCAAGATGAACACCAATGATGAATTGCGCCAGAAATTCGTTGATCAGACCGTACCGCAGGCGGATTATCTGGGCCTGACCGTTCCCGATGAAACCTTGAAATGGAACGATGAAAAGGGCGGCTATGACTTTGCCGAACCCGATTGGGCGGAATTTTATGAGGTGCTCAAAGGCAACGGCCCCTGTAACCGCGAACGCCTCGCTGCGCGCAACAAGGCTTGGGATGACGGTGCATGGGTGCGCGATGGGTTGTCGGCTTATGGTCAGAAGCGCGCCGCAAGGAAGGTGGCAGCACAATGAGCTCGGTCGGCAACGAATACCCGCAGAGCAAGGTAGAGACGCCGAAGCGGTCGGAGTGGCCGTTGTGGGAGGTGTTCATCCGGGGCCAGCACGGCATGAACCATCGCCATGTCGGCAGCCTCCATGCTGTCGATGCGGAAATGGCGATCAAGAACGCGAGGGATGTTTATACCCGCCGCAATGAAGGCGTCAGCATTTGGGTGGTGGAGGCGCATCATATCGCCGCTTCCTCCCCTTCCGACAAAGGCCCGTTTTATGAACCTGCGGAAAGCAAAATCTACCGCCACCCGACATTCTTCGACATTCCGGATGACGTGGGGGCAATGTGATGGCCCACGACCCGGACCTGTTCGAATTTCTCTGCCGGATGGGGGATAACACTTTGGTTCTGGGCCACCGCGTCAGCGAATGGTGCGGGTTTGCGCCGGTGTTGGAGGAGGATATCGCGCTCGCCAACATCGCACTTGACCTGATCGGCCAGACGCGGATGTGGTTGGGCCTGGCGGATGAGGTGGAAGGCGCAGGCCGCAGCGCCGATGATCTGGCGATGCTGCGCGACGTTTGGGATTTCCGCAATGTCTTGCTGGTCGAGCAGCCGAACGGCGACTTTGGCCAGACCATGATGCGGCAATTCCTGTTCGATGCCTGGCATCTGCGGATGCTGGAGGCTTTGACCACCTCGACGAACACCCGAATTGCCGAAATTGCCGCGAAAGCCGTCAAGGAAGTCAGCTATCACGTCGAACGCTCGTCAGGAACGGTGATCGGCCTTGGCGACGGCACGGTGGAAAGCCACTCCCGGATGCAGGCAGCACTTGATCTGCTGTGGCCCTATGTGGGGGAGTTGTTCAGCACCGACAAGGTGGACGTTGCCATGACGCAGGCAGGTATAGCGCCTGATCCAGCCAGCTTGCGGGCAGGGTTTGATGCCTATGTCGGCGGCGTTTTGGCAGAGGCGATGCTGACGATTCCGGACGGCGATTTCGCCCACAAAGGCGGCAAGACCGGCTTTCGCCATTCCGAACATCTGGGCCATATGCTGACGCAGATGCAATGGCTGCAACGTGCCTATCCGGGGTCTTCGTGGTAGGATGAAACCGCAACTGGCCGAGATTTGGGATTGGTTGGATCAGGTGCCTGATCCCGAAATTCCGGTGATCTCGGTCGTTGATCTGGGGATTGTCCGGGAAGTGAAATGGGCGGGTAACACGCTGGAAGTGGCGCTGACGCCAACCTATTCCGGGTGTCCGGCGACCAGTATCATCGCGCTTGATGTTGAAACCGCGCTGCGGGAACGCGGCGTGGATGCGGTGCGGATCCGAACCCAGATCTCGCCGCCTTGGACCACGGATTGGCTGTCGGAAAAAGGCCGCGCGCGGTTACAGGAATACGGCATCGCACCGCCACATCCCGCGGGCGGGCCGGAAAAATGCCCGCGCTGCGGCGGCCATACGCTGACCCGGATCAGCCAGTTCGGATCAACCCCATGCAAGGCGCATTGGCGTTGCGACGATTGCCTTGAACCCTTCGACTATTTCAAATGTATCTGAGGAGGTGCTAGGGTGGCGCGCTTTCATAAACTGTCCGTCGTTGATGTACGCAAGACGACCAAGGATGCGGTGATTGTCACGCTGCGGCCCGAAAATGGCAAAGCGTTTAGCTTCACTCAAGGCCAGTATCTGACCTTTCGGCGAGAGTTCGACGGTGTTGAACTGCGCCGCTCCTATTCGATCTGCGCTGGGCGGAATGACGGTTTCATGCAGGTCGGTATCAAGCGGATCGAAGGCGGTGCCTTTTCCACCTGGGCGAATGAGGAATTGAAAGTCGGCACGACACTGGAAGCAATGCCCCCGATGGGCAGCTTTCACACGCCGTTGGAGCCGGCGCACGCCAGGCATTACCTCGCTTTTGCCGGGGGGTCTGGAATCACGCCGATTTTATCCATCCTCAGGACCGTGCTGGCGGAGGAGCCGAAAAGCCAGTTCACGCTGGTCTATGCCAATAGCGGCGTCAATTCGATCATGTTCCGCGAGGAGTTGGAGGATTTGAAAAACTGCTATATGGCGCGACTTTCGATCATCCATATTCTGAAATCCGATGCGCAGGATATTGACCTGTTCACCGGTCGCCTTGACGCCGGAAAATGCCGCGCCCTGTTCGCCAACTGGATTGATGTGGGCAGCGTTGACACTGCGTTCATTTGTGGGCCGGAGCCGATGATGCTGACGATTGCCGCATCTTTGCGCGACCATGGGTTGACTGATGCGCAGATCAAGTTTGAACTTTTCGCCAGCGCGCAGCAGGTCAAACTGACGCGCAAAGCGGTGAGTCACAAGGCACAGGATCAGGCAGAATCCGCAGAGGTCACGGTAACACTGGACGGCACCGCCCGCAGCTTTTCGATGGACAAGCACGGCAGCATTCTGGAAGCAGCCCTTGCCAACGCGATTGACGCGCCGTTTGCCTGCAAGGCTGGTGTCTGTTCGACCTGCCGCTGTCGCGTGCTCGAAGGCGAGGTGGAGATGATCGCGAACCACGCGCTGGAAGATTACGAGGTGGAGCGCGGCTATATCCTCTCGTGTCAGGCGTACCCGGTCACTGACCGCGTGATCGTTGATTACGATCAATAGAGGATTTCGCGATGACAGATGAGATGAGCATTTCCGACTATCTGGCGCAGGGAGGCAAGCTGACCAATCCGGCCAATGTGCCGCCGCGTTATCGTGGGGAGTTGATGAAAATCATGGCAGTTTTTGTTGATAGCGAACTGGCGGGTGCTGCGGGTTTCGCCGATGTCATCAATGCCGGGCCGGGGATCAAGGAACGCATTGCCGCCGCCCGTATCGTGTTGGAAAAGACCGACAATGCCGACAAGGTTTTGCGCCTGATGGGCGAATTTGGCGCAAATACCGACCTTTACGCCAATCATCACCCGTGGACCGACCGCTTGCCGCGTGACACCCCACCCGGTTCCTTCCGCAGCCAACACGACATGCGGCTTTCGGTCTTGAACTATCCGCTGCAAGGTTGGACCGACGCCGTGGTGATGAATCTGTGCATGGGCCTGGCGGTCGGCGTGCAGTTGGAGGAGCTTTTGCGCGTGTCGTATCAGCCCTTGGCCGAGGTGATCCGCGAAGTCGCCCCGATCGAGGCGCGGCATACCGAACTGGCGGAGGAAGGTTTGGACCGCCTGCTTGCGACGGGCGCGCGGGCGGAGGTGGAGGCCGCGCTGGCCTATTGGCAACCCCGCGTGAAAGCGGTGTTCGGTGAG
>NZ_JAKDLJ010000206.1 GCF_030452865.1 Pseudorhodobacter sp. | reverse complement strand
CATTCTCCATCGAAATCAGGACACCCTGGCGGCGGCCCTGGATATGCCCTTTGTGTGGTGCCCAGGAATGGAAAAGCCGGTTCAGAACCCCAGTTCCGCGTGTATCGGTCAGGAACTGGCCGTGGTAGCCGATCAAGCCGCGCGACGGAACATGCGCCACGATACGGGTTTTGCCGACACCTGCTGGCTTCATTTCCACCAGATCGCCCTTTCGCTCACCCGTGAGCTTTTCGATGACGGAGCCGGAATATTCATCATCCACGTCGATGGTGACTTCCTCGATCGGTTCCATCCGCGCGCCGTCTTCGGTCTTGAAAATGACGCGCGGGCGCGAGATTGACAATTCGAACCCTTCGCGGCGCATGTTTTCAATGAGAACACCCATCTGCAATTCGCCCCGGCCCGAAACCTCAAACGCCTCCCCGCCGGGGGTGTCGGCGATCTTGATCGCGACATTGGTTTCCGCCTCATCCATCAGGCGTTTGCGGATGATGCGGGATTGTACCTTGGTGCCGTCCTTGCCAGCCAGAGGGCTGTCGTTGATCCCGAAGGTAACCGTGATAGTGGGCGGGTCAATCGGCTGCGCCGGGATCGCCTCCGTCACTGTCAGATCGCAAAGCGTATCCGCCACGGTGGCTTTGGTCATCCCTGCGATGGTGACGATATCGCCTGCCACGGCTTCTTCAATAGGTTGTTGGCCAAGGCCGCGGAAGGCAAGGATCTTGGTGACGCGGAACTGTTCGATCCGTTCCCCGTCACGCGACAGGGCTTTGATCTGCGCGCCCATTTTCAGCGTGCCCGCCTCCACCCGACCGGTCAGGATGCGGCCGATGAACGGATCAGCCGAAAGCGTCGTGGCGAGCATCTTGAACGGTTCATTCGCGGCGGCGACCTGCTTTGGCGCCGGCACATGCTTCACGATCAGGTCAAACAGCGCGTTGAGGTTTTCACGCGGGCCATCCAACTCGGTATCGGCCCAGCCAGAGCGGCCAGAGGCGTAGAGATGCGGAAAATCGAGCTGGTTGTCATCGGCGCCAAGGTTGGCAAAAAGGTCGAAACATTCATCCAAGGCGCGGTCGGGCTCAGCATCGGCCTTGTCGACCTTGTTCAAGACCACGATCGGGCGCAGGCCAAGGGCAAGCGCCTTCGATGTCACGAATTTGGTTTGCGGCATCGGGCCTTCGGCGGCATCGACCAGCAAGACAACACCGTCCACCATCGACAGGATACGCTCCACCTCGCCACCGAAATCGGCGTGGCCGGGGGTATCGACGATGTTGATGCGGATGCCGTCATGTTCGACCGAGGTACATTTCGCCAAAATGGTGATCCCGCGCTCTCGCTCGATATCGTTGCTGTCCATCGCGCGCTCGGTCGTGGCTTGATTGTCGCGGTAGGTGCCGGATTGTTTCAACAGCTCATCGACAAGTGTGGTTTTGCCATGGTCAACGTGGGCGATGATGGCGATGTTGCGAAGCTCCATCGGAGGGGTCTCTTTTTCAAATCATTTCGGGTTGGGGCGGCCATATCGGGTTTGCGGCGGAATGGCTAGGGGGGTTGTGAATTTCGCGCGCAAGGCAAGAGGCGGCCTGAACGGCAAAGGCCGGGGGCGTATGCCGCACCCGGACCCCCTGCAAGGTATTTTTACCAAGATGAAGGCTTAGCCCTTGAGCGATTTGTTGAGGTATTCATCAACCTTTTCCAGATAGCCCATGGTGGTCAACCATTTCTGATCGGGTCCGACAAGAAGAGCGAGGTCTTTGGTCATGTGACCATCTTCGACAGCGTCGACGGTGACCTTTTCCAGGGTGGCCGCGAATTTTGCCAGTGGTTCGTTGTTATCCAGCTTGGCGCGATGCTTCAGACCGCCGGTCCAGGCGAAAATCGACGCGATGGAGTTGGTGGAGGTTTCCTTGCCGGCCTGATGTTGGCGATAGTGGCGGGTGACAGTGCCATGGGCGGCTTCTGCCTCCACGGTTTTGCCGTCGGGAGTCATCAGAACGCTTGTCATCAAGCCGAGCGAGCCGAAGCCTTGCGCCACGGTATCGGACTGTACGTCGCCGTCGTAGTTCTTGCAGGCCCAGACATAGCCGCCCGACCACTTCATTGCCGAGGCGACCATATCGTCGATCAACCGGTGTTCGTAGGTGATGCCGGCCTTCTTGAACTTGTCGGCGAATTCTTCATCAAACACTTGTTGGAACAAATCCTTGAAGCGACCGTCATAGGCCTTGAGGATGGTGTTCTTGGTCGAAAGATACACTGGCCAGCCCTTGACCAACCCGTAATTCATCGAGGCGCGGGCGAAGTCGATGATGCTGTCGTCAAGGTTGTACATCGCCATCGTGACACCGGAGGAGGGGGCGTCGAAGACCTCTTTCTCGATCACGGTGCCATCATCGCCGACGAATTTGATCGTCAGCTTACCCTTGCCGGGGAAGCGGAAGTCGGTGGCGCGGTACTGATCACCGAAGGCGTGGCGGCCGACGACGATGGGCTGCGTCCAGCCGGGGACAAGGCGCGGCACGTTCTGGCAGATGATCGGTTCGCGGAAAATCACGCCACCCAGAATGTTGCGGATGGTGCCGTTGGGGCTACGCCACATCTGCTTGAGGCCAAATTCTTCAACCCGCGCCTCATCCGGCGTGATGGTCGCGCATTTGACGCCCACGCCGTATTTCTGGATCGCGTGTGCTGCGTCGACGGTGATCTGGTCATCTGTCGCATCCCGGCTTTCGATGGAAAGATCATAATACTTGAGGTCGATAGCGAGGTAGGGCAGCACCAGCTTTTGCTTGATGAAATCCCAGATGATCCGGGTCATTTCATCGCCGTCAAGCTCGACAACGGGGTTTGCGACTTTGATCTTGGTCATGCGCTGCGCCTTTTTCGGTTAGGGGATTCGGGTTGGAGCCTGAATAGCGGAATATTCGGGGCTTGGCTAGTGCGGTATGCGATTGTATACCGCGAAGTCAGGCATTGGAGAGGAATGGAAGGCAAAGCGACTTTATGTAGGGCCAGAGTTCGGGAGCACCTTTCGCGATCTTGACCCCGATGCGGGATTCAAGCTGTGCGAAGGTCACGTTGTATTCGCGCCATGTTCCGCCCTGGCATTGCAGGTTCTGCATAACGGGTTGCACCCGGTCCAGACTTTTGGCGAATTGGGCATCGGCAGTTTCGGCCGTTTCAAACTCTTGCCAAAGTGACAGAAGTTTGCCATTCAAGGCACTGGGAAGTAAGCCAAAAATGCGATTTGCGGCCCTTGCTTCCGCACCCAGTACAGCGGCGGAGCCATGTGCCGCACCACCCGCTGAATGAATAGGTACATCACCCACGTCGATTTCAACGATGTCATGCAGCAGCAGCATCTGGACGACACGGGAAATATCCACATTCGGCGACGCCTGATCGGCGAGGATCAGCGCGTAAAGCGCGATATGCCAGGAGTGTTCGGCGGAGTTTTCGCGCCGCGAACCATCGCAAAGCGTTGTGGCGCGTGAAACGGATTTCAGGACATCGAGTTCCGACAGAAACGCAAGTCGCGCCGCGAAATCGGAGGCCGGGAGAGGGTTGCCTGCCAATAGGGCTGTTGCGGCGGCATGGGCTTCGGGCCAGCGCTGCGTGAGGTCGGCGGCGCGGCCATGGGCAAGATTGTCCGCGACGATCTTCACATGATCGGGGCGAGGATTGGCGGCACAGAGCACCTGAAACAGTGGTTGCGCGTGGTCGATCTGTTTGGCAAAACGCGCGGCCAGCGTTTCTCCTTGCTCAAACTCAGCCCAGAGCTGCGCCAGAGGGGAGCCAATCCTTGGCGGCAGCAAGCCAAAAAGCCGCTTGGCGGCTTTTGTCTCCGCCGCAGATTGCGCACCGTTGGGCAGATGGATCGGGTGATCGCCTGCATCAATCTCCACAATATCATGCAGCAACAGCATCGAGATAACGCGCGCAATATCAGTGCCTTGCGGTGCGGCATGTGCATGAACCAAGGCCCAGACGGCGACATGCCAGCTATGTTCAGCCGAATTCTCTGGTCGGGAATCGTCCAGCAGCACATTGGCGCGGTTGATGGATTTCAGGCGATCCGCCTCATTCAGAAAGGCGAATTGCTGGTCAAGCGTTTCGCACTCATTGTTCAATGTCCGTCCACCGACATATCCTTTGGTGCATCCGGGGCTGCGGCGCCGCTTTTGGCCGCAGCCAGGGCTTTGGCAACGAATTCCTGCCCCCGGCGTTCGGCAAGGCGCACGCGGATCGAGGTCATGAACGCTTCTTGCAACGTGGGGGAGGAGCCGCCAATAACCCGGCTGACCTTTTCGTAAAAGCGGTCGTCGTCTATGAACTCCATCGCATCCAATGTAGCTTTTGCCAGGCCGTCGGCCAGCGTTTCAGCGACGCTCATCGGGTTTGCTCGGTGATGCGGCGTTTGACATAGGCCGAGACGTTTTCAATCATCGGTTTCATATGCGCCTCGTCGTCCTTGAAGAAATGGTCCGCGCCCTCGATCTGGGTATGGGTGATGGTGATGCCTTTTTGCTCATGCAATTTGTTTACCAGACTGGTCGTATCCTTCGGCGGCGCCACCTTGTCATTGGTGCCGTTGATGATCAGCCCGGAAGAAGGGCAAGGCGCGAGGAAGGAAAAGTCATACATATTCGCAGGCGGAGAGACCGAGATGAAACCGGTGATTTCCGGGCGGCGCATCAGAAGCTGCATGCCGATCCACGCCCCGAACGAAAACCCTGCGACCCAGCAATGCTTGGAATTCTGATTCATGGATTGCAGGTAATCCAGCGCCGAGGCGGCATCAGAAAGCTCCCCAATGCCTTGGTCATATTCGCCCTGCGACCGGCCGACGCCCCGGAAGTTGAAGCGCAAAACCGTGAAGCCGAGGTTGTAGAAGGTGTAATGCAGGTTGTAGACCACGCGCTGATTCATCGTACCGCCGAATTGCGGATGCGGATGCAACACGATGGCGATGGGGGCGTCACGCTCCTTCTGGGGGTGGTAACGGCCTTCGAGACGTCCCTCCGGGCCGGCAAAAATCACTTCGGGCATAGCGCTCGCCTTGTCACTTTCCTGCGGCGGGCTTGGTGGACAAAGACCGGGCGCATATTTAGAATGGTTCAAAGCAGGCCCAAAACAGGCCCGCGGTTCCGCTTGAGTTAAGCGCCCCTTCGGTGCAGGTCAATGTGTTTGGTGGAAAATGACCGGCGTTGACCGGCGAATTGGGGGGATTGGCGCATGAAACTTTCGACCAAAGGACGATATGCAATGGTGGCGCTGTGCGATCTGGCGCTTGCAGGGGGGAAAGCAGACAGCGATGCGTTGGTTTCGCTGTCGGAGATTTCGAAGCGGCAGGATATTTCCTTGCCCTATCTGGAGCAGTTGTTTGTCAAACTGCGCCGCTCCGGCTTGGTAGAGGCGGTGCGCGGGCCGGGAGGCGGTTACCGCCTTGCCAAACCTGCGGTGGAAATCCGGGTGAGTGAGATCATGGAAGCGGTGGAAGAAACGGTCAGCGCGATGCATGCGGGGGCAGGGGCTTCGGGCGGGGTATCGGGCAGTCGCGCGCAGAGTTTGAGCAACCGGTTGTGGGAGGGGCTTTCGGCGCATGTCTATGTGTTTTTGCATCAGACGCGGCTTTCGGATGTGGTTCGCAACGAAATGCAGCCATGTCCGGCGGTGCCCGCGTTGTTTGCCGTGGTGGATGAGGATTGAACCGGGAGGCATGATCGGCGGGCCGAATTTTCAGCGAAAATTCAGGGGGCGCTCGCGCCCCCTCGGTGCTTTGCACCTCACCCCCTGAGGATACTTTTGAACAGATGAGAGATTGTGGGATGAAAGCTCGGGTATATCTGGACTGGAACGCGACCACGCCTTTGCGGGCGGAGGCGCGGGCGGCGATGATTGCGGCGATGGATGTTGTCGGCAATCCATCCTCGGTTCATGCCGAGGGCCGGGCGGCGAAAGCACTGTTGGAGCGGGCGCGGGCGCAGGTGGCGGCAGCTTTGGGGGCCGAGGGTGCGGATGTCGTCTTTACAGGATCGGCGACGGAATCTGCGGCATTCGCCTGCGCCGGGCGTGGTTTGCATTGTGCAGGAGTTGAGCATGATGCGGTTTCGGCTTGGTGCGTATCGGATTTGACAGTGGACTCGTGCGGTGCGGTTTCAGTCACCGATCCGCAGCGGGCGGCATTGCAACTGGCCAATTCGGAGACAGGGGTGATGCAGGTTTTGCCGCAAGGGGTGGCGGTGAGCGATCTGACGCAAGGGTTTGGCAAGGTTCCGCTTGCGTTCAACTGGCTGGGCTGCGACGCGGGATTGGTTTCGGCGCATAAGCTGGG
>NZ_JAKDLJ010000205.1 GCF_030452865.1 Pseudorhodobacter sp. | reverse complement strand
CTGAAACACCATCCTGCGGGCCAAGATCAATCCGGCTGAAACGCAGGTCGCGGCGGCTGTCGGAGTTTACCATGGCACGGCCATAACCGCTGGTCGCAACGATGCGCCCGTTGCCGGTGCTGACGATCTTGCCGCTTAGCTCAATATAGCCGCCTTTGGTAGTGATCGCGCCAATCTCCAGCTCATCCGTATCGCCATTGTAGGTGACCGAGACGTTGCCGCTGATATGCCCCTGCCCCGGCAGAACGCTCGGCGGGTTCGCTTGTTGCGCCACCGGCAATCCGATAATCTCGACGTTGGTGCTGTCGGGATCGGACCCAACCGCCTGCCCGCGCAGGGGGCGGTAAATCTCATGCCGACCGGCACCCAAACCGTCAAGAACGCTGTCGATGCTATCATCAATATCCAGCGCCCAATCGGTGAGGCCAGAGCGGATCAGCCCGTTGATGTTCAGCGTATCGGCATAGATGAAGATATTCCCAAGCGCCTGCACCGACCCTTCTGAAGCAGGCACGACATAGTTCGGGATTGGCGCAAAAATCAAACCATTCTCGGGGCGTCGCAACGCGGCCTTCGCCTCGTCCTCTGTCACGTCGGGGTTACGGTTCATATAACTATAGACAGCATTTTGATAGGCTTCCTGCTCTGCAAACAAATCACCAAAGATTGCGCTCGGGTCTTGGGTGATATGCGTCGTCGGATCGGACGGGGCGAGGAAGAAATCGCCGCCGCTGTCAATCACCACGCTGCGCGCGTTGATATTGCCGCCAAAGACATAGATGGAGCCGTCTTCGGTGCGCAGGTTGACGGAACCGTTCAGGTTTTCCACATCGCCGCGCACATAAAGGTCCGATGTCGGGCCGCCGTTCGCGATGTAGTTCATCCACATATCAATGTGCGGTGGGGTGACATCGGTGTTGTTGGCCTGCAACGCGAAGGCAGCCGTCAAGTTAATCGGCCCTGCAATCAGGTTCGACCCGAGGGCCGCGAGATCGGCGTTGGAAGCTACCTGAACCCCGTTGTAGCGCACCTGCCCCGCATCGACGAAAGGGATCTTGGCATTGGTGACATCAACCGAAAGCGCGGTGTTATTGGTCACTTCGATCACGGCATCGCCATTCGCGCGCAGGGTTCCTGCCCCCACCAGATAATCCCCGGCCAGATCAATATTGCCGCCGACGGCTTGTACATCGTCAATCGTCAGGAAGTCCGTCGCAACCCCGCCAGTGCCAGTCGCCCCCAGATAGCTGAGACGCGCCTCTAGTGCGTCAATCTGGGTGCCCAGAACGTTGTACACATCGGAGCCAACATTATATTCGGCTTGGGTGGCGCGCAGATCGGCAATATAGGCCTCAACCCGTCCGGTAATGGACACATTGAACGCCAGATCATAGTCAATATCACCCTCCCGCGTGATCACCAGATCGTCAGCGGAGTTGACGGCGGCAGCGGTCACACCATCAGCGAAGTCAATTGTCAGGCGTTGCGCAGCATATGCGCCCGCCTCTGCCGTGCCATAATGGTTCACACCGCTAAGCGTGCTGACGTTCACCGTGCCGCTTTCTGTACCCAATGAGACATCATCAGCCCCAATCAAACCGCCAAAGAAGTTTCGCACTTCCTGCGCAGCCTCGGCATAGGCATCAATGGCGAAGCCGTAAGCGTAAGGGTCGGTCAAGCCGTCAGAGGCGCGCAGCGATATATCACCCGCCGCCCGCAGTCTGCTGCTGGTATTGGTGACAATGGAATTGGTCATGCTCAGTTCGGCCAGCGCATCGGGATTACTCTGCAACGGCAGTGAGGTGCGGTTATAGACCCGCGATTCCGCATGTTGACGGATTTCCTGCGTGCCGTTGCGGTCCTCACCGATCATCACGGCGATACTGCCCCGACGGCTTTCGATTGACCCACCATCCAGCGCGATGCTGTTGTTGTGACGCAGTTGGGCATGTGCCTGACCTTCGCCCGCGCCTGCCGCACCATAAGTCCGCACATAGCTTTCGGAGTCCAACATCGCATCAGTCCGCGCGGTGATCCAAACATCCGCATTCGCCGCAATCGTCACCCCGTCCAATGCAATCCGCCCAGAGGATCGCTTGCTCGCGTCGTGACGATCCCCCACCAGCAAAGTGCTTTCCAAACGCGGTAGATTGACCAACCCGCCCATATCGCCCTTAACGCGGTCGGTCAAATCGTAATCGGTGCGCAGCGCGATTTCGACAAAGCCGGTATCCTGTGACGGGTTCACAGCATTCGACGTCTGCACAATCTGTACGCCGGGGCGCACATCAATCAGCGCGTCACTCAACACCGTGCTGCGCGAGGTCAGCGCCGTCGCATTGATCCCGCCAAAAGAACCGGTCGTGCCGTTGAAATCAATTGCCCGTTTGATGAAATCGGCGTCCAACGCCACGGTGATCCGCTCTGCCGTCAAATCGCTTGCAAGCGTCAGCACGGTTGACGCGTTCACGTCGTTGGTCTGTCGTGTCGCGCCAAACCCCGACAGCGACACGTTGAGAGAATCCGCGTTGCTTTCAAACTCGATCCCGCGGTCGGCATGGAGCACGATTTCTTTCGCAACCACACCCGCCCCGCGCAGGGTCAACTCGGTCACGGTGTCCATTTCCAGTTCAAGCAAGCTGCCAAAGGCGGTGATAAGCCCGCCATTGCCCGCAACCGAATTGCCAAAGAGATAGGAACGTCCGCCGGATTTGGCGGTGAAGCTCTGCCCAATGTTGGCGGTGTTGTAAAAGTTAAGATCAAGCCTTGCAGATGCCTGATCTTTGGCCTCGGCAAAGCTTAGGCCAAATCCCACCAACCCGGCGTTGACCCCTTTGGACAAATAGCGCAGGTCGGTTTCATTCCTCGCCTCAATCCTCGCGTTCTGCGCGACATCGAAGCGGGCAAAGTTAAGTGTGGCATTGACCTGAGAGACGTTGCGTGCCTTGGCCGAACTGCCCCCAAGGGAGGCCGCCGCGATCATGGTGGACCGGGTCGAAGCATAGACCTGGCCCCGCGCGCCTTGCGCATCGGTAATGTTATCTGTGGCCAGAATATCAACGCTGAACAGGTCCAGATTGGCGCCACCCGCCCGCAGCGTTGTGGTACTTTCCTTGCGCGCCGTCGCCAGATTCGCCCCGGTGCCCCCCAGCGCGCCAACATCACCTTTGGCATCCGCGCTGACATCGCCGGAATTCGCTGCATCGACATTCAGCGCCCCGCCCCGCAGCACCACATTTGCCAAATCAAGCGTGACAACTGACGTATCGCGCGCAAAGGCTGCCGTGGCGCCCACACCGATCGCCCCCGTCGCCAGCACATCGACATCCGCCTCAACCTTACCAACGCGGCGCGCGATCAGATTGATCTGCGGCGCGGAGATATGGGGCGCTGGTCCACCCTTTATAAATGCAACGTCAATCGTGCTTTCGCGCATGGCGTTGGCCACAGCCACACCAGAGCCGATAGGCCCGCTTACGCCCGCACTAACCTTTGCCCGCGTGGAGCTGATTTCTTCTGCTTGCACGGTCACGGCAGTTTTGGCGGTCAGTATGGCCCCCTGCCCGACCGCTACATTCAACGCGCGGCCAATCCGAATGTCGGAAATACCTGTTGCAGAGGTGATCAAACCGCTGGAACCTGTAATCGCCTCCGGATTGCCGTCATCGACATCAGACACGGCACTGACCGTAACCGCACCTTGGGTGCTGTTTAGCGCCGCGCCTTGCCCGATCAGCGACTCCAACCTGGTGCCACGTCGAACCAACGCGACGCCGTGGGTTGCAGCAATCGCGCCACCCGCAGCACCACCCGCCAGAATTTCCAACTCACCACCTTCGCGCGTTGTGATGGCAATATCTCCGCCCGCACTTAGCGCCGCACCGGCACCAACCTGCGTCGTAATCGTGTCGCTGCGGGTGCCGTTGAAACTGTCATTCAGATCCAACGCCTGACGTGCGCTGGTCACTTCGCCTAGCAAGGTTTCCAGTATGCTGTCACCCGCCCCGATAATGTAGGCCTCGTTCTTATTGGTGTTCGGGTTATCCTCATGCCGGAACGGATCATCGTTCAAATCCGCCTGAACGTCGGCAATCACCTCTTGCCCGCCCTCAATGCTATCGGCATCATCGTCAACGTGGATACGTTTGCCATAGGTCAGCAAAATGCCGGAGCCTTGAAAGCTGAACGCGCCGCCGCCACCGGCGACAACTCCGCCGTTGAACGACCGCTCGCCGTAAGCATCAACCGTGAGGTTGCGCACGGCACTTGCCGACGCGCCATCATCAATGACCGCCAGAACCGAGCTGCGAACCGCCCCGATCACCGCCGCCGCACCAACCCCCACATAGCCGCCCGAAGCCGTCGCAACCCAGATATCCTGACCATAGTATTGATAGCCGCGGACCGACAGATCCTGACCCGCCGCAACGTCGGAGTTTCGCCCGATCCGCGCCACGACCGACTGGCTCGCATCCGAAAACAGTCCGGCACCTGCAACGCCCACCAAACCGCCGCCCGTTCCAATCACTGCTTGATTGGCCTCAATAAAGCCGGACCCGCTTGGGCCTTCAATGCGATTGCCAAATTCATTCGGCAGGGTCTCAACTTCGGCCGATACGTCGATATCGCGCCCTGCGCGCAGAGTGACGCCATTTGCAGCCCTATCGGCGCTGACAGTTTCAGCAACGACTGAGTCAGAGGCGTTCACAATGATAATCGACGCCCCGATACCAGCAATCCCGATCCCCATAGTGCCGGCGTTCTGCACGATCTTGCGCGGCGCATGGGCTTGGATGGCAATATCGTTGCCCGCGTTCAGCGCGGCGTTTTTCGCAAAGGCGGCTGTCGTGGACCGCGCGACAAGAACTTCGTTCACCCCCGCAATTCCGGTATAAATCCCCCCCACCGCAGAGGCCGAAAAGCTGCGCAAACTCTCCGGCGTGACCGCTTGAATGGTCACATCATTTGCGGCCGCGACCCTTGCACCGACAATTTTTGCGGTCGTGTTCTTCGCGATCAGGAAGAATTCGTTCAGCGCGCCGATCCCCACTGATGCGCCGAATGCAGCGGTGCCAGAGATCGTCTTGATCTTGGTGGCATTGCCCGCGAACACATCGACGTCCTTGCCGCTGTTGACTGCCAGCGTGTTTCTGCTGCCTTCGACTGACGCGGTGACGCTGTCATTGATCAGCATAAACGGCATCTGGGCGGAAATCGAAGCCCCGCCAGACCCCGCGCCGGTAAAGGCAAATGTGTTCAATTCCGTGGTGGTATCGGCCACAACGGCGACACCTTTGCGCGTCAGAATTTGACGATCAAGGTAATCCGCATCACCCTCAGCGCGCCCGAAAGTCGAAATACCACCCGCCGTTGCAGGCGCCTGCCATGCGGCAACATTGCTGCCGTTCACAATCGCCGCGTCGACCACAGAGGTCGTCTTGATCAACGAAACGGTGACACCTACGGCAGCGGAGTCGCCGAAGGCAAGCGTACCAAGGGCTTGATCGAATACCCCAAAGAAGCTTTCGTCGCCCCCGCCGACAGAATCCACACGCCCGCCATTCAGCGCCTCAACCAGCACGCTGTCGCCCGCCGAAACAGTCGCCGCGTCAAGTTTGGCGCTGACGGTATCGGATTTGAACGTCAGTGACACAGACCCCATGACGCCGAATGACCCGCCATAGCCAGCACCCGCTGAGCTGGTAACAACCTTGGTATTGTTTTCCGCACGCACAGCAACATCGGCGTCAGCAGTGACCAAGGAATTCTGAACCAACGCAGTGGTCACACCTTTGTCTTGCGCCAGCGCCAGCGCGCCGCCAATTCCTGCGCTGGACGCGATGGTGATCTGATAGGCCAGCCCGCCCAATTCCTGACTGCGCTTTGCGCGTACCGACACATCACCAGCGCTAACAATTTCGGCCTGACCGGTGATCAACGCATCCACCGCTGAGCGGGACAGGATCACCCCATTGGCCGCCGAAATCCCGGTGCCGCCGGTTGACCCGGTGCCAGCAGCCCCTATCGCGACACCGCGCGTATCATCGCGTGTCTCCAGCGACACCCCCGACGCGCCCGCCCGTACCGTTGCGTGATCGGTCACAACGGCTTGGGTACGAGCATTCACTTCATTCAGCGCCAGCGTGGCACCTACCCCAAAATCCTCACCAATCGACAGCACGCCGGCCATCGACCACATCTTGTTGTCAGACAACCCGCTGACCCGCAAACCGCCAACTTGCATTTCACCCGCGCCCATGACGCGGCCCCGCACCAGTTGCGCCTGCTGCGTGATCGCCCCACCTGCCCCGACAGTGGACCCCAACACCGACGCACCCGCCGAACCCGTCATCGACGACGTGGTTGATCTGGCATTAACCGCCGCCTGTTTCGTTATTG
>NZ_JAKDLJ010000204.1 GCF_030452865.1 Pseudorhodobacter sp. | reverse complement strand
AATGGACCCCGAGGCGTTGAAGCGCGTGTTGCGTGATCGGGTGGAGGATTATCCAAAGTCCACCGTGACCAAGCTGATATTGGAGCAGGCGATCGGTGACAGCCTGTTCGTCGCGGAAGGGGCGGAATGGCTGTGGCAAAGGCGCACCGCTGCCCCGGTTTTCAGTCATCGCAATGTGGCGGCATTGGCCCCTGTGATGACAGCGGCGGCGGAACGATCAAGCGATAGAATTGCCAACGCCGCAGGCCGGGCCGCCGATATGTTTGCCGAAATGGTGACAGCAACATTCGAAGTGATTTCCGACGTGACCTTTTCTGGCGGCGAAGGTTTTGACAGAGCCGGTGTTCATCGCGCGATTGAGGATTATATCAGCCACGCCGCCAAAGTGTCATTGCTTGACCTGTTGGGCTTGCCGGGATGGGTGCCGCGTCCGGGGCGGATGCTTTCGGGTGCTGCGATGCGCGAAATGAAGCGGATCGCGGATGCCGCAATTGATGAGCGGCGCAAGGTCGGGCGGCGGCAGGTTCCCGATCTGCTCGATCTCCTGCTGGAAGGCGAAGACCCGAAAACCGGACGCAAGATGACAACCTCGGAATTACGCGACAACTTGTTGACCTTCATCGTCGCTGGCCATGAAACCACGGCCCTGACCCTTTCCTGGGCGCTGTATCTGTGCGCGTTTGACCCCGCTGTGCAGGCTGCCGCGCGGGCGGAGGCGCAGCAGGTTCTGGGCAGTCGGGCGGCGGGCGCTGCGGATATCGCCAAATTGCCGTTGACCCGCCAGATCGTGGATGAAGCGTTGCGCATGTATCCCCCGGCGGCGTTTCTGTCGCGCACCGCACAGGTTGCGGATGAGTTGTGCGGCCGCGAAATCCGGCCCGGTGATACCGTTGTGCTGCCGATCTACGCCCTGCACCGCCATCACATGCTGTGGGATCAACCCGACAGGTTTGACCCCTCCCGCTTTGTCGACCCCAAAGCGATCAACCGCTTTGCCTATCTCCCCTTTGGTGATGGTCCACGCGTCTGCATCGGGCAGAATTTTGCCTTGCAGGAGGCGGTGATCATTTTGGCAACCCTGCTGGCCCGGCATCGGTTTTCTCGGGTGCCGGGGCGGGAGCCGAAGCCGGTGATGATCTTGACGCTGCGGCCCGAAGGTGGTGTCTGGTTGCAGGTTGACCCTGCATGAGGTGGCCAGCAAATCATCGCTGACCGACGGATGGAGGCACCATGACCCAAGGCTTTCTCGATGCAGCCCGGCGCTATCCGATGCGGTTTCCGGACGGGTCCGAAAACCCGTCAATGGTGCATCTGGCACGGGTGATCGACCATCCCAATATCGAGGTTGGCGATTACACCTATGCCAATGATTTCGATCCGCCGCAGGACTGGGCGGCGCATCTGGCACCATATACATATGCGGGCGCGCCGGAACGGTTGCGCATCGGTCGCTTTTGCCAGATCGCGCATGGCGTCCGCTTTATCACAGCATCCGCCAATCATGCGATGGGAGGGGTTTCGACCTATCCGTTTCCGGTTTTCGACATGACCAAAATTGATCTTTACAAGAGCGGTTTTCAGGGGATGCCAGATACCAATATCGGTCACGATTGCTGGATTGGCCATGGCGCGTTGATCCTGCCAGGCACGCGATTGGGGGCAGGGGTCATTGTCGGCGCTGGTGCTGTGGTTTCCGGCGACGTGCCGGATTATGCGATTGTTGCAGGCAATCCGGCGCGGGTTATCCGGATGCGGTTTGCCCCCGCACAGGTGGCGCGAATACTCGCCCTCGCCTGGTGGGATTGGCCTGTCACGCAGATTGAGGCCGCAATGCCTTTGATCATGGCTGGCGATCTGGCTGCGCTGGAGCGGCGGATGGGATGATGATGGGTTGGGGCGAAGGCTGACGCCGCAGCCGCTGTCGGTGGGTTGCCACTTGCCTCTTGATTTCCCGGAGTTCTTGGCCTATCCCCCGGCACAGGCACAGGAGTTTAGCTCAGTTGGTAGAGCATCGGTCTCCAAAACCGAGGGTCGTGGGTTCGAGTCCCCCAACTCCTGCCAGCCTTCTCAATAACTCAGCTCAAACATCGCGTTGGCCAACCCACCAGTCGGGAGTTTTTGTTCGCGCTTCGTGCAATCCCCACTTCTGTGGCGCCGATTCTGGCAGCGTTGGAACTCAGTGCAAATAGCGTACATCGAGGACTCTGGCGATGCCTTCCAGACTGTGCCCCGTGAAGCTGGGGATCTCGGAATTTGAGCGACCACCGAGAGCAAAACGGGTCACAGCGATCCCTGCCGATCGTGAAAAGTCGGCCCTTTGATTTTCGCCTTTGGCACCGTGTCGGACCAAGATGGGCGAAGCCATCAGTGGTTCATGAAGTCTTTCTGGTTGTGAGCAAAATGGTGACCGCTAATTTCGGTGTGGCATCATGGGCTTTCTTGAAAGGGCCGAACGGGAATTCCAAGTCGGCCTCGGCCCTGCTCCGCAGTATCGCAAATAGAGTACCGCAGGGGTTTGTCCCCTCGGGGCAGGCCGCCCCGAGAATCGTTGAATCCGCGCCGCCTGTGCCTGCCATGCTTGTACTCCCGACGACAGCCCCGCAAGGCGGGGTTATGGCCATGTTGCCTGACGCATCGCAAGCAGGCGATTGGCCGAGACGGATCAGGCAGACCATCAGCAGGTTGAGCAAAGCACCGCCGCTGCGGTTGATGCTCAGGTGTCTGGCGGGCCTGATGCTGCCGCCAGCGGCGGTCGCTGCCGAGCGAATACACGCACGCCAGATCAAAAGCCGCTTTCCGGATCTGTTTGCGTGGTTGGCGCATCGGTGATCTGCGGAACAGGAGCGCGAACGCAGTATGTGGATGGTCGTAGACAGCTACAGCGGGGTTGAAAGATGCGCGGCGAAAGCGTATCTGCGCGTCAAAGGCAGCGAAGAGTCAGGACGTAACGATGGCAAAGGCCAATCCCCTTCAGTTCATTCAGCAAGTGCGGAGCGAAGTCTCCAAGGTTGTCTGGCCCACACGTCGTGAGGTGGTCTTGACCACAATCATGGTGTTCATCATGGCAGCCTTGACAGCGACCTTCTTTGCGCTGGTCGATCTTGCAATCAAATCGGGGTTGAGCGCCGTTATCAACGGCATCGGGTAAGAGCTGCGCCAAAACCGGCCGGAATTGCGGCTTCCCCCTTGAATTCGCGGGGATTGGCCTGTATCCGGTCGATCATTCGGAGACAAAAACGCGCGGCGATTCGGGCCGCGCGTTGTTTTTTGTTCTGGGTCGGGCCGGATTTGGTCCGTAAATCAAGGAATTGCCAAAGCTCTGGCTTTGGATAAGATAGGTGAAGCAGGCATGGCGAAGCGGTGGTATTCGGTAAGCGTTCTCTCAAACTATGAGAAGAAGATTGCCGAGCAGATCAGAACATCCGTGATCGAAGCCGGGCTTGAGGACGAAATCGAAGAGGTTTTGGTCCCGACCGAGGAAGTGCTGGAGGTGCGTCGCGGCAAGAAGGTCACGTCCGAGCGCCGTTTCATGCCGGGTTATGTGCTGGTCCGCATGGAAATGTCGAACAAGGGCTATCACCTGATTTCCTCGATCAATCGCGTCACGGGGTTTCTGGGTCCGCAAGGCAAGCCGATGCCGATGCGCGATGAAGAAGTGAATGTGATCCTGAACCGTGTTGAAGAAGGCGAGACCGCCCCGCGCAACCTGATCCATTTTGAAATGGGTGAGCAGGTGAACGTGACCGACGGGCCGTTCGAAGGCTTTTCGGGCATGGTTGAGGAAGTGGATGATGCGAACAGCCGCCTGAAGGTGACTGTCTCGATCTTCGGCCGGGCCACCCCGGTTGAGTTGGAATTCACGCAGGTTACCAAAACGGCCTGACGTGCATCTCGTGGGAGGCGCGCTTTCACAGGGCAACTTGTGCGGGCAGACCGAACCACTAAACCATGCGCCCCAAGGTGGGGCGCGGTGATAAAAGGAGAGGCCAGATGGCCAAGAAGATTATCGGGCAGCTCAAGCTGCAAGTGAAAGCGGGGCAAGCCAACCCGTCCCCGCCCGTTGGCCCTGCATTGGGTCAGCGCGGCTTGAACATCATGGCTTTTGTCAAGGAATTCAACGCAAAGACTGCGGATCTGGAGCCGGGAACCCCGACCCCGGTGATCATCACCTATTATCAGGACAAGTCTTTCAGCCTGGAAACTAAGGTTGCCCCGGCGTCGTACCTGCTGAAAAAGGCTGCTGGCCTGCCGCCCGTTGGCAAGCGCAACCGTCCCAAAGGGTCGGTAAAGCCGGGCCGCGAAACCGCTGGCACGATCACCTTGGCACAGTTGCGCCAGATCGCTGAAACCAAGATGAAAGATCTGAACGCCATCGACGTTGAAGGCGCAATGCAGATCATCCTTGGCTCGGCCAAATCCTGCGGCATCGAGGTTAAAGGGTAAATCATGGCAAAGTTTGGAAAACGGACGCGCGCGGCGCGGGAAGCCTTTGCTGGCAAGGACATGATCTCGGTTGATGATGCGGTTGCATTGATCAAGGCAAACGCAAAGTCCAAGTTCGACGAGACGCTGGAAATCGCGATGAACCTCGGCGTTGATCCGCGTCATGCGGACCAGATGGTTCGTGGCGTTGTGACCCTGCCGAACGGCACCGGCAAAACCGTACGCGTCGCGGTGTTTGCACGCGGCCCGAAGGCGGATGAGGCGACGGCGGCCGGTGCGGATATCGTTGGCGCGGAAGACCTGATGGAAGCCATTCAGGGCGGCAAGATCGACTTTGATCGTTGCATCGCAACGCCGGATATGATGCCGCTGGTTGGTCGTCTGGGCAAGATCCTTGGTCCGCGCAACCTGATGCCGAACCCGAAGGTTGGCACCGTGACAATGGATGTGGCGGGTGCCGTTGGCAATGCCAAGGGTGGCGAAGTGCAGTTCAAGGTCGAAAAGGCCGGTGTTATCCATGCGGGTATCGGCAAAGCCTCGTTCGAGGCTGGCAAACTGGCCGAAAACGTCCGTGCTTTTGTCGATGCGGTGACAAAAGCCCGCCCTGCGGGTGCCAAAGGCACCTATTTGAAGAAGATTTCGCTGTCTTCAACCATGGGTCCGGGCGTTGCGGTTGATCTGGCCTCGGCTGCTGCGAAGTAATTGCGCGGCGGGCGCGTTGCCCGCTACACGAAATTCCTGACCCTGCGGGGAAAGGATGGCGGGGCCGCCAAACGGCCCTGTCCTGTCCGAGACGGTGGGAGGGCGCAAGCCCTTAATAGCCTGCCTGAGATGGGGATCGAGACAATTTTCCGGGGTTTTCCTCGGGTGATCTGGCCTCGGGACCCGTAAAAGGACCCGAACGCCCTTTCTTCGGAAGGGGCTAATATGAGCCGGGAGGAAACTCCCAAACTTGGAGTGAAACTGTGGATAGAGCACAAAAAGAGAAAGTGGTCGAGGAACTCGGCCAAATCTTCGAGCGCTCTGGCGTCGTAGTGGTTGCCCATTACGCCGGGATCACGGTTGCACAGATGCAGGACCTGCGCGCGCAAATGCGCAAAGTCGACGGTTCTGTTCGCGTTGCCAAGAACAAGCTCGCCAAGATCGCCCTTGAAGGGAAGCCCGCTGCAAAGATGGCTGACCTGCTTACGGGCATGACCGTGATGGCCTATTCCGATGATCCTGTCGCTGCTGCGAAGGTCGCGGACGAGTACGCCAAGAAGAATGAAAAGTTCATTATTCTTGGTGGTGCTATGGGTGACACGTTGTTGGATCCTGCTGGTGTGAAAGCCGTTGCCGCAATGCCGTCGCGTGAGGAGCTTATTGCTTCGATCGTTGGTTGCATCGCTGCGCCTGCAAGCAACATCGCCGGGGCCATTGGTGCGCCTGCTTCTAACATCGCCGGTATCTTGTCCACGATTGAGGACAAGGCTGCCGCCTGAGCAATCTTATGATCCGGCGTGGTTGATAAACCTGACGTTGGAACCCATCTTAAACTGAACGGAACAGAAAATGGCTGATCTGAAAAAACTCGCTGAACAAATCGTGGGTCTGACCTTGCTTCAGGCACAGGAATTGAAAACCATCCTGAAGGATGAATATGGCATCGAGCCCGCTGCTGGCGGCGCTGTGATGATGGCTGGCCCCGCTGCTGGTGGCGCTGCTGAGGCTGCTGAAGAGCAGACCGAATTTGACGTTGTTCTGACCGAAGCCGGCCCGAACAAAATCAACGTCATCAAGGAAGTGCGCGGCATCACCGGTCTTGGTCTGAAAGAAGCCAAGGATCTGGTTGAAGCTGGCGGCAAAGTGAAAGAAGGCATCTCCAAGGCTGATGCTGAAGGCTTCAAGAAGAAGTTGGAAGAAGCCGGTGCCAAGGTTGAGCTGAAGTAATTCGGCCCGGTGTCGCTTGCGGCATCGCTGAAACAATAGCTGGGTGC
>NZ_JAKDLJ010000203.1 GCF_030452865.1 Pseudorhodobacter sp. | reverse complement strand
GGGCCGACAGCAACGCCGCCCGCGAGGCTTTGCAGCGCGATCTGGCCCCGAAGATGAGCGCCTTCGCCTCCGAGGTAACCAACAACAAGGCGCTGTTTGCGAAGGTGGAGTCGGTTTGGCAGGCACGCGACGGGTTGGGACCGGAACAGTTGCGGGTGCTGGAACTCTATCGTCGTATGTTCATCCGCGCCGGCGCGCAGCTTGTCGGCGGAGCGGCGGAGCGGCTCACGGCCGTCAAGGCACGACTGGCGGTGTTGGGAACAGCGTTTTCGCAAAACCTGCTGGCGGATGAGCGCGAATGGTTCATGGAAATTGCAGAAGATGACCTCGAAGGGTTGCCGGATTTCGTGATCGAGTCCGCTCGTGCGGCTGGTTCGGAAAAAGGATGTTCTGGCCCGGTTATCACGCTAAACCGATCGCTGATTGTTCCATTTCTGCAATTTTCGCCCCGGCGTGAGTTACGGCGAAAAGCGTATGCCGCATGGGTGGCGCGGGGTGAAAATGGCAATGCCAATGACAACCGCGCGATTGCAGCGGGAACCTTGCGCTTGCGGGAGGAGCGGGCAAAATTGCTCGGCTATCCCAATTTCGCCGCTTTCAAGTTGGAGCCGGAAATGGCGAAAACGCCCGCAGCGGTCAGGGATTTGTTGATGCGGGTGTGGCAACCTGCAAAGGCGAAGGCAAATGCGGATGCGGCCGTGTTGGAGGCGATGATGCAGGCAGATGGCATCAATGGCGCTTTGGAGCCGTGGGATTGGCGGTATTATTCCGAAAAGCGCCGCAAGCGGGAGCATGATCTCGATGAGGCAGTGTTGAAACCGTATCTGTCGCTTGAGGCGATGATTTTTGCCTGCTTCGATTGCGCCAACCGCTTGTTCGGGTTGGAGTTCCGGGCGCTTGACCTGCCACTTTATCACCCGGACGCGCGGGCTTGGGAGGTGACGCGCGAGGGCAGGCATATCGCGGTGTTCATCGGGGATTACTTCGCGCGCGAATCGAAGCGGTCCGGTGCGTGGTGTTCCGCGATGCGCAGCCAGCGCAGGCTGGGTGGTGATGTGCGGCCAATCGTGGTCAATGTGTGCAATTTCGCCAAGGGCGCTCCGGCGCTGTTGTCTTACGACGATGCACGGACCCTGTTCCATGAATTCGGCCATGCGCTGCATCAGATGTTGTCGAATGTGACCTATGGTTTCATCTCTGGTACGTCTGTGGCGCGGGATTTCGTGGAACTGCCAAGCCAGCTTTATGAGCATTGGCTGGAGGTGCCGGAGGTGTTGGAAAAACACGCGCGCCATGTGGAAACCGGGGCTGCGATGCCCGCCGATATGCTGGAACGCTTACTGGCAGCGGGAACCTATGATCAGGGGTTCGCAACGGTGGAGTTTTTGGCCTCTGCCTTGGTCGATCTGGCCTTTCACGATGGCCCGGCGCCCGCCGATCCCATGGTGATGCAAGCGGAGGTTCTGGCGGAACTGGGGCTACCGCATGCGATCCGGATGCGCCATGCGACGCCACATTTCGCGCATGTGTTTTCGGGCGACGGTTATTCCTCGGGGTATTACAGCTACATGTGGTCGGAGGTGATGGACGCCGACGCTTTTGCCGCGTTTGAGGAGGCGGGCGATGCGTTCGATCCGGTGTTAGCCGCGAGGCTGGAAAAGTTCATCCTTTCGGCGGGTGGATCGCAAGACCCCGAGGCGCTTTATACGCAATTCCGGGGCCGGATGCCGGGAGTGGAGCCTTTGTTGAAAGGGCGTGGCTTGCTGGATTTGGCATAAGTTGTTTACGATTATTCTGCGAATAATCAGAATTTTCGAAGAGAATTCGTATCCCGGTTACTTTGGTCTACGCAGCGTCGAAGGCGAGCGACGAAATTCACGTTGAAAGGCACGGCTCAGGGTGGATTGGCTGGAAAAGCCGGTGCGCAGCGCGACTTCTGACAGCGGATGATGGGTGTCGGTGATCAGGCGGCGCGCGGCGGCGAGGCGCAGGCCAAGCGCGTAGGCACCTGGGCTTTGGTTGAGCGTGCTGCGAAACAGCATTTCCAGCCGACGCGGCGAAAGGCCAAGGTTGCGGGCAAGCTCAGCCACCGGTTCGGGGGCGTCGAGCTGTGCCTCCATCCGCGCGATAGCTCCGGCGATGCGAGGATCCAGTCTTGGGCGCTCGGCTTGCATTTGCGGATCGGCCCCGTCGCGCGGCGTCGTGATGAAGCTCGCCGCAACCTGACGCGCTAAGGCGGCGCCCTGCCGCTGCGCGATCAGGTGCAGCATCAGATCAGCGGCGGGGGCGGCCCCGCCTGCGGTAAAGCGATTGCGGTCAATCACATAGCGGTCGGGAACCACATCTATTTCGGGATGGGCGGAGGAAAGATCCTCAAAATCCTCCCAATGCACCGTGGCGCGGTAGCCCTTCAAAAGGCCTGCGCGGGCCAGCACCCAGGGACCGGCATCTATTGCCCCGATCATGGCAAAACGCGGCGCGGCGCGGCGCAGCGCGGCGATCAGCGGGCGGTTTGCGACCTCTGCCTGCTTGAACCCGGCGATCACCACCAGGGCATCGGCACCTGCCGCCTTGTCCAATGCGCCGGTTGCGGGTAGCTCAATTCCGCAGGTCAGCGGCACAGGTTGACCATCGGGGGACAGCACCCGCCAGCGATAGGCTTGCGTCCCGAGATGTCGGTTGGCGGACCGCAGCGGGTCAAGGGTGCTGGCCACTTCGAGAATGGAGGCCTGCGGCAGGACCAGCACTGCCATGGTCAGGGGATCGGCGGAGGGGCTGAAAATTGATGCGTGTATTGTCATGAATATTTCGTAAAACGCAAAACCTGCTTTGCCAAGCGCTTTAAGCTTCACCCGAAATCAGGAGGAATCGGCAATGCCACTGCAAATGAACCGCGAAGTTTTCATCACATGTGCGGTGACAGGCTCTGGTGGGTCGCAAGATCGCAGTCCGCATGTGCCACGCTCTCCCGCGCAAATTGCCGAAAGTGCGATTGCCGCGGCAAAGGCAGGTGCTGCGGTGGTGCATTGCCACGTCCGCGACCCCGAAACCGGCAAGCCTGCGCGTGATCCGGCGCTTTACCGCGAAGTGACCGAGCGGATCAGGGACAGCGACACCGATGTCGTGCTGAACCTGACGGCTGGAATGGGCGGCGATTTGATGTTCGACGGTACGGAGAAGATGAGTCAGATGGCGGCTTCATCTGACATGGCAGGTGCAGCGGAACGGGTTGCGCATGTCGTGGAGTGCCGACCCGAGATCTGCACCCTCGATTGTGGCACGATGAATTTCAATGAGGCTGACTATGTGATGGTCAACACCCCCGGCATGTTGCGCGATATGGCCAAACGCATGGCCGCATCAGGCGTGCGGATTGAGATTGAGGCGTTTGACACCGGGCATCTTTGGTTAGCGAAAGAGCTGGCGCGGGAGGGGATTATCCCGGCACCGACCTTGGTGCAACTGTGCATGGGCGTGCCATGGGGTGCGCCCGATGACCTCAACACCTTTATGGCGATGGTCAACAACGTGCCTGCAGATTGGCATTGGTCGGCGTTTTCCATTGGCCGCAACCAGATGGCCTATGTTGCCGCCGCAGTGCTCGCAGGGGGCAATGTGCGCGTGGGATTGGAGGATAATCTGTGGCTGGATAAGGGCGTGCTTGCGACCAATGCGCAACTGGTGGAGCGGGCCGTGGGCATCATCACGGCGATGGGTGCGCGGGTCATCACGCCTGCTGAAGTGCGCGCGCGCTTGAAGCTGGAGAAGCGGGCACCTTTGCCGAAGTGAGAGAAGGCTTGGGCGTGAGGCGATGGCCGTTATGGCAAAGGATGCAATCGAAATCGCTGCTTGGATCGCTCTTGGATTAACCAGCTTTTCTGTACCCCTTCTTGCGCGGAGGTGGAGGGCGTGGGCGGCGGTATGTATCGGCGCAGTTTGCTGCGTGGTCATTTTGTGGGTCATAGGAGACAAAGCCAACCAAGCAAAACTTTTTGGCGGGTTGGTTTATGTGTTGTCGGCGATGTTGGTTGGTTGGGCCGCCCTTTGGGGCCTGGCGACGCAAGCGGTTATATTGTGGCGGAACGGGCGCGGGAACTGGGTCCGTCGGGGGGTTGGGTTTGCAATAATGGTGGCGGTGACACTGCCGGCATTCGTGGCAATGATGGATTGAAAGGGAAGGTTAAGCAGATGGAACGCAAGGCAGCGATTATTGGTGGTGGGGTTATTGGCGGCGGCTGGGCGGCTCGGTTCTTGCTGAACGGCTGGAACGTCTCGGTGTTTGACCCGGACCCGGAGGCCGCGCGCAAAATCGGTGAGGTTCTGGCCAATGCGCGGGCGGCATTGCCTGCGCTGTCTGATATTCCGATGCTGGCCGAAGGCACTTTGACCATGGCCGACACCATCACCGAAGCGGTGGAGGGCGCGGAGTATATTCAGGAATCGGTGTCGGAGCGATTGGAGTTGAAGCACCGCGTTTTCGCCCAGATCCAGCAATCCTGCCCCGAAACGCTGATCGGCTCCTCCACCTCTGGTTTCAAGCCGTCCGAGTTGCAGCAAAACGCGGCCAACCCGGCGATGATCTTTGTCGCGCATCCGTTCAATCCGGTCTACCTTTTGCCGCTGGCAGAGGTGGTGCCTTCGCCTGCAAGCGACCTTGCCGCCATTGAACGGGCCAAGGAAATCCTGCGCGAAATCGGCATGTTCCCCTTGCATGTGCGCAAGGAAATCGACGCCCATATTGCTGATCGCTTCCTGGAGGCGGTGTGGCGTGAGGCGCTGTGGCTGGTCAAGGATGGCATCGCCACGACCGAAGAAATCGACGAGGCGATCCGCATGGGCTTTGGCCTGCGCTGGGGCCAGATGGGATTGTTTGAAACCTATCGCGTGGCAGGGGGCGAGGCCGGGATGAAGCATTTCATGGCGCAATTCGGGCCGTGTTTGCAGTGGCCATGGACCAAGCTGACCGATGTGCCCGAGTTTACGGATGAGCTGGTCGACCTGATTGCAGGCCAGTCGGACGAACAATCGGGCGCTTACACGATCCGTGAATTGGAACGTATACGCGACAGCAATCTCGTTGGCTTTTTGCGCGCGTTGAAGGACCGCGATTGGGGTGCGGGCAAGGTTCTGCGCGAACATGACGAGCGCCGTCGCACAGGCTTTGCCGATGGCACACATGAGATTTCGGCTGCACCTATGGTCATGGCACAAATGCAGGTTTTGCCAAGCTGGATTGATTATAACGGCCATATGACTGAAAGCCGCTATCTGTTTGCGTCCTCGGAAACGGTCGATGCGTTCCTGCGGTTCATCGGCGCAGATATGGAGTATGTCGCGGGGGGGCACAGCTATTACACCGCCGAAAGCCATATTATGCATCGCGGTGAGGCCAAACTGGGCGACCATCTGACCGGGACGTTGCAAGTGCTTTTTGCGGATGAAAAGCGATTGCATGTTTTCATCTCCATCAAAAAGGGTGGGCAGGATGTCGCGACGGTTGAGCAGATGCTGTTGCATGTGGATATGAAAGCGGGCCGGGCCTGCAACGCGCCGAAAGCGATCCTTGACCGGCTGTTGCCCATCGCCGCCGCCCATGCCGATCTGCCGCGCCCAAAGGCTGTGGGACGCGCGACCGGGCAAAGGGGCTGAGCCATGGATTTCGGGCTGACCGACGAGCAACGAATGATCGTGGACACCACGCGCGCCTTTGTCGAGGCGGAACTGTACCCGCATGAGGCAGAGGTGGAGCGCACCGGCCATCTGCGCATGGAGCTTATCCGCGAGATACAAGCCAAGGCGATTGCGGCGGGCCTTTATGCCGCGAACATGCCGGAGGAGGTGGGCGGGGCGGGTCTCGATACCCTGTCATGGCTGCTTTATGAGCGGGAGTTGGGCCGCGCCAATTACGCGCTGCATTGGACCTGCGTGGCGCGCCCGTCGAATATCCTGCTGGCGGGAACCGAGGAACAGCGGCAACGCTATCTTTACCCCTGTATCCGAGGCGAAAAGTGGGATTGCCTGGCGATGACCGAACCCGGCGCCGGGTCCGACCTGCGCGGCATGAAAGCCTCGGCGCGGCGGGATGGCGGGGATTGGGTACTGAACGGCACCAAGCATTTCATCAGCCATATCGACATCGCAGATTTCTCGATCGTGTTTATGGCGAGCGGAGAGGAAGACACCCCGCGCGGGAAGAAAAAGCTGATCACGGCGTTCTTTGTCGATAAAGGGACGCCGGGTTTTGCCGTGCGCGACGGCTATCGCAACGTCTCGCATCGTGGTTATTCCAATGGGGTTCTGGAGTTTGACGATTGTCGTTTGCCGGATGCGCAAGTGTTGGGGGAAGCGCATAAGGGTTTTGAAGTGGCGAACTCGTGGCTGGGGGCGACTCGGTTGCAGGTTGCGGCCACCTGCCTTGGCCGCGCCGACCGCGCGCTGGGCCAT
>NZ_JAKDLJ010000010.1 GCF_030452865.1 Pseudorhodobacter sp. | reverse complement strand
CGCCCCTGTCATCGGCGTGAAGGTGCCGGGCCGGAACACTTCGATCCGGGCGGTCAGGGTGGAGGCGGATTTGGATTTTGCTGTCATGGCCGTTCCGTTTGATTTCGGAGACCATGCACGATGATTTGGGGCAGATAGACCGGAGATGATCTCCGCCGCCAAATCAGGAGCTTATCGCGCGATCATGGAACCGATTGGTCCGCCGATCAATCCTCTTCCGCATGATTGGCGCGAAATCATGCGGCAGAGTGATCCTGACAGGGGGCTAACAGGCCTTGTCGGGTTTTCACGGGTCATCCGGCGCTAGAGCTGCCTCCTGCGCCCTGTGGCGAAATCCTGCGCCATGCACAGCTCACAGCGACAACCAGTCTTCTGCATCCTCGAATATGCCGATTTCATCAGTCGCCGAGACACCGATGAACGGCCGCGCCGGGATATTGATCGCGTAGGCCGGAATTTCGACCTCGGTTTCCAGATTGGCCTTCTTCTTTTTGACAAACCGACGCCCGACGGTCCCGTTGGCATCTTTCAGGCGGTAAATCTTGGCTGAGCGCGCGGCGCGCTGGATGGCACCGCCCAATTGATGGATCGCGGCATATTCGACAGGTGTGCCGACGCGAACCTCATCATCGGTTGCTTGCCGGTTGATCGACCCCGCCAGGTTGCCGCGTGCGCGTAGAATATGAATAGGGGTCAAACCGCGCGCATTGCGGACTTTGATCGTAGCGGGCCGAAGCGGTTGCCATGGGGTGCCATCGGGACCGCTTTGGGCGCGGAAATTGTCGCTGGCGGATTTAACCAAGCGATCTCCAATGCGCGCAAACAGGGGGCCTCGGTTGTCCATCCGGTTCAGCAACGCTTGCAGCCGAGCTGTTGCATCGGCGTTGTCCAGTTCGAACTCGATTGAAATCCCAGACATATTGAAAACCTTTCCGTTTCGCGCTATGTTTAAGTTGTCGGTCGGGTGAGGCGGTGTGTGCCCTTCAAGCCTTTCCGATGCAGCGATCCGAGCACCCGGATCGCTATTTTCGTTTCCAGAGCAGCTTTCCGACCCTTTGTTTGTCGATATGGCGATAATCAGGCTTCGATCTGTTGAAGCTGGCGTAGCCTGTGACAGCACCCCATTGCTTTTGACCCACTTCATAGAGCACCTGAAGTGCGGTCTTGGGATCAACGCGGATATAGCGGCGCGTGATCATCTGTTCGACATAGTCCGGGAGGCCCAAGACAGGCACCTCTCTGAGCCCCAGCCAGATTTCATCGGGATCCATGATCGCCTCGGCCAACAGTGCCGCGTGATCGCCATGGCCGCGCTTGAGGCCTTTCCAACCGCCGGAATGCGCCCGAAAGAGGTCGTCAGAGATGACCAGCTTCTGCCCCGCCGCGTCTTGCCAGAGCTTGGCTTCACCGGGTTTCGCACCGAAGGGCTCAAGGAAGGCGCGTACATAGTCTTCCATTGGCAAGCCGGGTTGCAGTACCGTTGCGGTGAATGGCTTGGCTTTTCCAACCAGATCTGCAATCGGCTCCGGAAGGTCGATGCTGACCAGATTATGGCCGCGCAGATCACCGGTTGGCGACGCAGCCGGGTCGTTAAGCAGAGCCGACGGAACAAGACCGCGCTCCCATTGATCGCCTGGCATGTAGTCCCAGCCATAGCCGGTACCCTCGGGCAGATCGACCGTGACACCCGACGCCTCGTGGGTAAAGGGCTTGCGGACGATCTCTGGCGCTTTGTCCGGCCCCGCCTTGCCCAAACGACGAAGATCGCCGCGCGACAGACCATGCACACCGCAGCTGCAGACCCAGTCATTGGGTGGGAAATAGATGTCCCACCAAGGATCATCCCACGCCAGAACCAACCCATCCCAGCTGACATGCAGCGCGCGCGGTGATTTGGGAACGCGGGTGTCAGCGTGACGGTAGAGCCAGTAGGGTTGCAGCTTGACCAGTTCCGGGTCGCGCATCTGTTTCAGGCGACCGGCCATGTAGCTGGTGCGGATGTTGGTTTCAAAGATCGTTCGGACGCGCCAATTGCGACCGCCGTTGTAAGACCAGCCGTATTTCTCGACAATGCGATCAAATTCCGATCCAAAGGCCTTGATGTCGTAGGTCCGCGCGCCCTCGATCATGGCGGCGTGAAACTCCTCCAGCATCGCGATGTCATTTGCACCGGCCACCACGAAGGAGCGATCATGCATGCCGTGCATTGCATCGGTCCAGACCCGCGTCGGCTTCGGGCGTTTTTGCGTCAGGAAGTCAATTTGCTCGCGGAATTCCTGACGGCTGAAATCCGGCTCACCATACGCCTTCCCATCAAAGGCTTCAGCATAAACGGCTTCCCGGCCCTCCAGCGCAGCAAGCTCCATGGCTTGTCCGAGCAGCATGGCCTGCGCATCCGGGCTCCATTTGGCAGCAAGTTCCAGTAAAGCCTAGGCGGCAGCGTCGAAATCTGCGGCCTCTGTGATAGCCGCTTTGACCGCTGCTAAACGACGATTGAAGTGGGGCCCCGCCGCCGCAATCGCTTGGTCGGTAATCCGTTCGACCGACCCGCCGGGTTCCGCAAAACAAACATGCCTATGCGTCAGGCTTTTTTTTTGAGCCGGTTGCCCGCAAAACTCGTCGGGTCGCTGGCGGGATCAGCGGTGGTAAATGGATCAGCCGCTTCGGTTGGGCCAACAAAGGCAAAACGGGCGGCAACCAAGGCGGCAATGGTCTTTTCGGAAAGCCCATCGGTCAGCTCAAAGCTGGTGATGTATTCATGGGCAACGGAATCATCCTCGAACTGTGCCGCTTGCTTGACGATCAACAGAATGGCCTCATTGACGGCTTTCGCCGCTTCGGCCTTGGTCTTGCGGGTTTCGGCTGCCGCTTTGGCATTTTCGGGGCGGGTGCGGCGGATCGTCGGCACGGCAGCGCCGGGGAAGTTGTACTCGACAATCCATTGGCACAGCGTGTCGCGGAGGGTTTCGGCCTGCAAATCACCGTCGCTGTCCGCCAACACGTCGAGCTGTTCCTGGTGGACTTCACCAAGCGCACGGTTGCCGCCGCCGTCACTGACCTGCGTGGTCAGCGTCTCGCCGGTGATCCGGATCGAGATTTGCTTGTCCCAATAGGCCAAGAAGGCTTCATAACTGACCGAGCCGCTACGCGACGCTTCCAGAAACTCGATATCCGTGCCAATCGGCACCGTGATCGCCGAACTGGTGCGCACCGTCAGCAGCGTGTTCATCAGCTTGTTCTGCTCATCGCTCAACATGCCGTAGGGCGTTTTGCCGACAACCGTCGGGCCCGCAAATTTCTCAAGGAAGTGCAGCCAGAACGTGATGCCTTCGCGCTTGAACAGCACCGGCCAGAACAGGCTGGAACCAAGGCCGAGACCATAGGGATTGTTGCCCTTCACCCCGACGCGATGAACGATGAACTTGCGCGCAGGTAATGGCTCACCCTCGGCCAGTGCCGCCCAGGTCAAAAGTCGTGGCTGCCAATCTCGATCGAACACAAACCGGCGTTCATCGTGGCATTTGATCTTGATGGGCAAGATGCGATTGCCATTGCGGGCCCAGACGATTTCGGCGACGGCAAAACCCTTAAGCGTGGCTTCAAGCAAATCCTTGCAGATCTGATCGAAAGAAAGAATGTCCAGCATTTCCGTGATGAACTTCGCCGCCTCAATGTCGATCGGCTTTTCTCCGGCTGCCTCAACCTCCCAGTCACGCGAGGTCAGTGTGTTCTTACGCTTTTCCAGCAACGCCCCGGCAAGACCATCGCGCTTGATCTCGTCATAGATCGCGAGCCCCTTGCCGCCACCCTGATTGAGCAAGGTTTCATCGGAATTGCGCAGAACGCCGCTGTAAAACGGGATCGTGATATCGTTCTGAACGCTGGCAATCAGAGTGCGGGCGTCATTCGGCAGGTTTTTACGCGCGTCCTCGGCGAATGCGGTGGGCTTTGCAGGGGCGTGTTTCTTGCGACGGCTCATTCTATTCACCTTCTTGGGCTAGTGTCATCGAGACAACAAATCTCTGATTGTTCATCTCGAATGACCAAGTTGCCGTCGTGCCTGGCATTACAGTGGACATGGGCTTGAGGCGGTCGGCCATTTCCACGATCTTCAAGCCGATCACAATTGCGTCCTCTTCGTCTATCTCAGGTCTGTTCACCATCACCGACGGCCCCCCAATCGATATCCAGCCATGCGGTCAGTTCCCGGCGATGACGCCGTCTGCATCTGCCCGGCTGCACCGCCACCGGCATAAAACAGCGCATTTTGCCACAGCATGTCGAGGCAATCCGGGCCGTCATCGTGATCGGCGTTCGGCCATTGCTGAAGCTGGTCGATCAGCGTGGTGTGGGCTTGGCTGAACCGGATCAGGCCGGATTTGACCGGCGGCTGAAGACGCTCAATCCGCAGGTTCTTGTCGCCTAACGGCACGATGGGAACGCCGGAGATGCCAACCCCTTGCTTGGCGGCTTCCAACATCAGCGTGGTACGCAGGAACTCCTGGAACTGGACACTCTCGACGAACCACAACAGGCAACGATATTCGCGCTGCAAGGCGATGGTGTCAGAAATGATGATATCGGGCAGGCGCTTGCGGATTGAGGCCTCCACCACATCCATGATGCCCGTCAAGCGGTCAAGACCGCCGATCAGAATGGCCGAAGGGTCACGGCCCTTGCCGTTCTTGCCAAGCGACGGGTCAATCGCCCCGAAGTAAATCCAGTCGCGTTGCGGCTGCACCCACCACGTCAGATCATTGAAGGGATTGCCCTCGGAAATCGGCTGGTTCTGGTATTCGGTGGCAAAGGCGTCGTGACTGGCAGCGCGCTCCAGCATCAACCACAGCAGCGGCTGAATGGCAGGCCAGTTCACCACCGCAGCCTCGTCCATCTCCGCCTTGCGCGCGGCGTAGAATGCGCGGGCGGCTTCCTCGCCATCGTTGTGATAGGCTTCCTCGAACTGCTCCCACAGATCCATGCGGTGCGGCCATGTCATGATTGCCTGAAACTTGGTCAAGCGCCAAAGCTGCTTTTTCGATGCCCGCACCAAGACCGCGTCGAAATGCAGGACGGTGCCAACCCAAATGACGTGCATCGATCCGTCAGGCGGCCCGACCTTCAACGCCGCGCGCTGGATCCAGTTCTCCAACTTCTGGCGCTGCTCCGGGCTGCGCACCGCCTCGTCATTCTCGATATCGTCAAAGAACATCAAGTCGGGACGATAGGGGCCATGACGGCGACCGCGCAGTTTTTGCAACGCGCCCAGACCTTCGATCCGGATATTCTGCCGGGTGACAATCTCGCCTTCACGCCAGACGCGACCTTGGCCGCAGGCGTCAGGAAAATCGTGCTGAAGGCGTGGATTGGTTGTCAATTCGGCCTTGATCGCCTCGATCAGCAAGGCGGCTTGCGCATAGACGTCACAAACCTCCAGGCAATATCGGGTTTTGCGCATGACGATGCAATAAAGCGCCAAGCCAAGCGACAGGTGCGTCGATTTGGACGATCCACGCGGCGCGATGAACAGATCCCGCACGCCTTTGTCAGCGGCGAGGATTTCCGGCACACGCGCGAAAATAGCCTGATGAAACAGGCTTGCTGGCCCTTTGACGTAATGTGGCAGATAGGTTTCGATGAAGTATTGAAACCCATCGGGCTGTTTGATGCGTTCAAGACGCGCTGCTTTTGCAACCGGATCGGCAGGGAACGCTCCAACATTCAGCTCGATGTTGCGCGCGAAGTCGGCCGCCATATCGGCGATCTTGTCGCGGAACTCTTTGCGGCTAAGCGATGGTTTCAGATGAGGCCGTTTGCTCATGACGCATAAATTTCGGCCAGACGCTCACCGAAGGGCTCGATGATCTCCAAAATCATGGATGAGTGATGCGGGAAGTTCTCGCGCACGAAGTCCAGAAGCTTGCCCATGACGTCTTGTGCGACGCCCAACTCTGACACTTTGGGGGCAAAGCGTTTGGCTGCGGCGGCCATCTTGGTCATCGCATCCGACAGCGAGACCAGCATGCCCACCTTTTCTTGTGTGCTGTGCGAGCCGGTTTTGATCTCGTCCAGGATCGCCTGTGCCTGGATCATGAAATCCTCGACGACCGAGGAGACCACCACCTCCACGCCTTCGCCAGCGATGACATGGGCGGTGCGGGCTTTATCCCAATCATCTCCGTCTTCTTTGGCTGCCTTTTTCCAGCGACCAACCGTGGCCTCGGAAACACCGTAGGCCATGGCAATGGTCGATTGCATCATGCGGCGATAGACATAGTCGGACCGGGCTTTGCGCCGGGTATCGTCACGGGACATTGAAGCCTCCCGAAATCAGGAAGCCGATCGCACCCATGACAATTCCGCCGATCACGAGGCGGGCGATCCATGTGATGCCCGCCTTGATATCGGTCAGGGAACTCTGAATGTGCTGGCTGCGCTCTGCAGAGACTGCTGCATGCGTTTCCAGCGAGGTGAGCCGTCCATCATGTGCGTCCAGGCGCAGATGCGCCTGGGAGATGCGTTCAAGGTGGTGAGAAGGTAGATCGTTCATTTTGCCTCGGGCCATTGAATTTTCGTTGGGTCAGGCGGGATCGCCGGGCGGCGCGCCCGGAGCCATGCTCCAATGCTCGCCTGCCATCAACACGCAGGCTCTGTCAGCGGTAATGGCGACCAAGGTCCAGCTTCCCGTTGTGACGTTGGAATAGATAAGCGTGGCGACATCTGATCCTGTCATGCCAGCGCCCACCAACTCTTCGCCGTATCGCTCGGTCAGGGATTGCTTCAGTTGAATGGGATCGAAGCATCGGCTGAGCGTTTCTGCGCGCAAGCCGGTCGGCACAGCACCGAACAACGCCAGAGCGACAACGGCCGCGCCTATTCCTGACACGTCACTGACTGTTTTCGCGGACCCCAATGTCAGTCGGAAATTCGGCGCGCGCCGCTCGACCCATGCCCAAAACCCCAGCGCCAAAGGTGCCACGATCTGCCAGGCACTGACGACCCTCTGGCCGGTTGCGAGCACCTCATCGGGCGTGGACCCCGCGCCGATGGAGGTGAAGAACCCGAGCAGATCAATGCCGAGCGTGTTGAAGATCGTGATCAGGGCCGCAATGACCATCGCCCAAGTGGAGCGGGCAGCGAACAGCGGGAGCGTGGGCAACGTGATGTTGTTTGACAGACGCATCAATGGGCCTCCTTGAGCCATTGGGAAACGGTAAAGCCGGGGCAGGCTTTGGCGGCATACTCGTTGTGGCCGGAAATCCGGCGGATTTGCGTGCGCATACCAATTCCGTCCAGCACCTGGCGCAATGTGATATTTTGCGACGACGTGAAGTGATCGGAGAAGTGATCGGTTTCGGCAGACCCGGCACCGCCGAGCAGGCAAACATGAATGACGCCACTGTTGTGTCCAGCGACTCCAGCTCCGATGACGTTTTCGGGGCGACCCATCAGAACCTGCCCGCTGCGGCTGATCAACCAGTGATAGCCGATATCGTTCCAACCTCGATCCTGAACATGCCAGCGGCGGATTTCTGCCACCTGTTCAGCAAAGGATGCAGATTTCATCCAATCAGGACGTGTGGCACTGCAATGGACCACGATCTCATGAACCGGGTATTTCTGCGAGCCCTGATAGATCATTGCCGAACCCATCGGCATCAAAGAGGCGTCTGCTTGCGCGCCACCGGCGTCAAGCCAAGCCAGCGCTGCCGCGCGGGTTTTGGCCCCGTACAATCCATCAGTCGGTCCCGGCGCGAAACCGAGATCACGCAGGCCGGATTGGATCATTGAAATTGCAGCTTTTGACATTGGGCGCTCCATTGGATCGCTGGCAACATCGCGCACGCGCCGCACCGTTTAGCCCGGAGATGATCTCCGGTTGGTCATTCGTCCGGAAAAAGCGGGAGCGTTTTGAGTTCAGGCTCTGTGTTCGCCAAGTGGCGGACATGGCGTTCCGACAGGCCCAAGGCGCGGGCAATCTCTGCGCGGCTGCGGCCTTGATCTTGCAAGGCAAGGACGGCCTTGCGGCGCGTGGGACGGCGGCGACCGCCGGGCTTTGGCACATAGATCTGATTGCCACCGAAATGCTGGCACAAAGCGAGCGCATCGTCCATCCCCAACGCAACCGCGACAGGATGATCCGGTGCCGGTGATTTCGGGAATTTCAGATCCAAACCGCCGAAGGCTTGCATCAGTTTCAGTGCGGCCCGCATGCCAAGGCCAGCGCCGTGGAACTCATCCAGCGTTTCCACCATGTCAATCAGTGACAGGGGCAAGTCGTTGGCAATGACGGGCACGTGTTTCATAGTCGATGCTGCTCCGACGCTGCATCGACCTGAAGCCGCGCGTTGCGATGGACAGCCTCAAGTTTCAGGCGGCGTTGCATCGCCCTCCCCAAAAGCTCCTGGCGATAGCTTGCCAGTGTGATCAACGGCTTTCGGCCTTTGACGCGGACGGGCAAGCCAAGGCGGCGGGCGGATTGAGAAATGGTTTGACGGGCGCAGCCATAGTGATCTGCAATATCGCGCACCAAAACACCGGCAGACCAGAGTAAGCGAAGATCTTCGCCGGGGATGACTTCGCGCCGACCGTCTTTGCGCGGCGGCAAGCCGAGACCCTTGGCGCGCGACCACAAGGTTGCGCGGGCCAATCCAACCGAGGCTGCTGCCTGCGCCGAGGTCAGGCTTTGATCCAACCATGCGCGCCGAATGTCCGCATTGGGAACATGCTTATCCATTCGGCGCAGCCTTTGCCTTTGCCCGCCCGCGCGCTTCCATCTTCTTCAGCGCTTCAATTATCGGGCTCGCCTGAGCATAGGACATCATGTCAGGATCTACGATGACACCGTCCACACCGTGAGCGATGAAGCGCTTGCAAAAGGCCCGCAGGGCGGCAGGGGAGTGGTCTTTCACCTCTCCCAACCGATAGCAGTTGCGCCACAGTGCATGGATCATGCGAACATAGGGCTTCACCGACGCTGGCAGTTTTTTGCCACTGGCCTTGATGCGAAACCCGAGCCGCTTCATCTCGTCCATCACGGCGATCTTCTGCCGCTCGTTCATGTCGCGCAGGGAGGTTTTTCCGGTGATCCGGCCCAGCATCGCGCGGTAATCATCCTCGGCTATGTTCAACTGGCCTTTGGCGATATTGATGATTGCAATGGTGTTCATGCGGGCCTCCCGTCCGGAAAGCCCGCAATCGCGTCAGCCTGTCTTCTGGCACTCCGTGAGTTCATTTTCGGCCCGTCTGATCTGATCATGGACCAGTTGCAAAAGGGCCGACAGGTTGTTGGGGTCAACCAGATGCAGGTTGCCGTTGCTGATACTGCACAGTAGATCGTCGATCCCGCACAGTGCATCTCCCGCCCGGTCGAGGATTTCAGTCGCGCGTTCAGCCATTGGCGAACAGATCCGCCTGAATGGCATCCGGCGTGCCGGGCGGCAGTTGGTCGATCAGGCCGAGGTGCAGACACTCGCGTAGGGCTTGGGCGAGCTTGGGACCGGAATAGCTGCCCAAAAGGCGGATTTGATCGAAAGGCATGTTTGCCTGTGTGCCTTGGATTACCAGATAGCGGATGCGCCGCTGACTGGCTTCGATGTGAACCTTCCGCAGGGTGAACTGCATATCCGCGATCACCTGCTGTTCCATCGCGGCGAACGCGCGATGGACCACAACCGACACCTGCGCCGCTGTGTCGGTTTTTAGAACTGCCGAAATCGCGTATGCACCGGCATGGGTGAAGACCTTCGGCTCGTATCGGACCTTCATTGAAATTGCTTTTGCGGTCACAGATTGTGACCGCAAAGCGTCGATTTCGTCCTCCGTGAGGGTGAACATGAAATCCTCTGGAAACCTCACCGCGTTGCGACTTACGGCTTGATTGAGGGCCTTCGTCACAGTTCCATAGACCTCGGCTAAATCGACTGCGATCATAAACGGTGGTCGGTTGGGTAAGTTGAAAATTCGGGCCTGAACGCCCGCGATATCGAACAGTGTCGTCATGGTTTTCTCCATCGGTTACGGTTGCCGAAACGGCTCCGGGTGTTAGTAAGACTGCCGATGGACAATCCGCATGCGCCTTTGGGCCGAAGCCTTGGACATTGCACATGCCACCCGGATGAAGATTGTCTCTGATGAGACGCTCTGTCGGGGCGTAACCGCCATCGGTAGACCTGCTCGGGGTGCTTACTACGGCACGTCCGAACGCCACCAACATGAGGCAGTCCGCAAAATTTGTCAAACTGATGTTTTCACGTCGCTGCATTTCAAATCCTTTGGCTGCTCATCAGGGAATGGCCACCACGCCAAACCGACCGCCGCCCGAAACGTGCCGGACGGAGGTTTCGCAAAGGGTTTCAGGCCGCTTTCTTCGACGGCTTGAAGGTCAGCTTGCGGCTTGCCGGGATATCCACCGGCGCACCAGTCGCCGGATTGCGACCAACCCGTGCCGGACGATCCTTCACGCTGAACCGGCCAAAGCCGATCAAGCTGACAGTTTCACCGGCCTCGGCCCGTTCCGAGACCAGACCTAGAAACGCTTCGACGATTTCCTTCGCCGCCGCAGCGCTCGTCCCGGTCTTTTCGGCAGTGTCGCGAATGATGTCAGATTTAGAGACAGTTCCCATGGGTTCCTCCTGGGGGGTTATCCGGCCTGCGTCATGCTGGTCGGGTTTGGGTCAAGGGGCGGCGTGAGATGCCCCAGTGATGCGTGAAAGCTGATCCGTTCGAGCCAATGTTCGCGAGCATCGCGCCAGTCTCCGATCAGATTGGGGTTCTCGTACAAAAAGCCGATGGCCCGATCAAAGAGATCGGTCTGGGCCGGTGGTACCGGTCCGGGGAGCACATCCATGAACACCCAAATCTCCGCGAGAAACGCGACTTGGCAAGCGGTCAGCAAAGCCTCTGACCGCGAGCGCAGTGCAATGCCCCACGCCGCCGCAATCGCACGGTCGATCCGGTTTTCAGCGTTGAGTATCGCGTTTTCGACCGCCGTGCGGGTGCCAACGCGGCACAGCAGCTCGACGGAAGGATCCATGAGATCGCCCAGAAAAGCCTTATGAGCGTCATGCAACAATGCATAGGGCTGCAGATCAGGAGGGCATAGCGCCTCGACCAGCACTGAATGCGCAGCGACAGACCAAGGCTCCGGCGACCGGCCACCGAAGCGGTTGATCTTTGAAAGCGCGTCGCCAAGCTGTTGCGCCGACAGGTCTTCAGGCCGCAATACCATCAAATCAATCGTGCCGATGCAGGTGTGAAACGGGACGTTCATACCGCCCCTCACGCGTTCGCGAGATTGATGGAGACGGTCTTGAAATCCTGACGCTGATCAGAGCGATAGGAAAAACGAACGTATTCCTTTGACCCCAGCACATAGACCGCATCGCGTATGGCATCCTGCCCGCGCTGCCAGCGATCATCTTCGCTTTCGGTCTTCAGCAGAGTGTGGATGTTGGCGCGGTTGATCTGGCCAGCCTTGTCGGTGTTGAAGGCATTGGTGACGATGGAGCGCATTTCCGCGCGGGTGGAGGCGGACCATTCGTTCAGGCAGTCATCAAACAGAGCCTTTGCCGCCAACAGCTCTGGGCCATAAGCGATGTAATCCTGAATGCGGATTTCGATTTTCCAAAGCCCATCAAAGCTGCTGTAAGTCCGGTTGCCCTTTTTGCCGCCGATCCTAACCTCATACTCCTGCATCACCAGAGCATCAAAGCTGTCGAGGTTGCCAATAAGATGCGTCCGGAACCGGCGCAACTGATCGGAGAGGGCCATCGCAAAGCCGAACTCCTTGCGGACCAACTCGTCCATCAGTTTCTTGACTGGCGGAATGGTCTCGACCGCGCGCAGACCACCAGTGCCATCGCTCATGTAGGTATTTCCATGCGCCTCGATCAATCCGTCAGGGATATCGACCGGCGTGAAACTCGTCTCTTGAATGCCCATGTCAGGCCTCCTTTTGGGGTGGGTAGGTGAGGGTTTCAGGCGCTTGCGCACCCGGCTGAATGGCCACAAGGCCAAGGATGACCAGGGCAAGCGCCATGGCTTCGAGTTCTTCCGTGCTGATCAGCGTCAGGCCACGCAGGCCTTGCACATCGATCCTGCCCAAGGCGCGGGCGGCAATGGTCAGGATTTCACGTTGGGTGCGCTGATCAGACATCGCGACCCCCAACAATCCGGAGGCGCGGGTGCAAGGCGCGCGCACACAAATCCGCACGCACATAGGCTATGACGGCTTCGGCCTCATCCAACGCATCCTTTTCGGGGAAATTTGTGCAGAGAAGATAGGCGGCAGCACAGATCACCACGAGCATGCCTTCATCGGTCGGCCCGTTGCTCGCCATGGCGGCGAACATCGCCTCTGCCTCGGGAGAAAACTCATGATTTTGAATGACGTCGATTAACCTCATCGCGCAGTTACCTCCGGCTTCAGCGGACAGACCCGGCAGGCCTCCCAATGTTTCATTTTCTCATGGTTCGAGGTGGACATCGGTGCCGACGCATGGCCCCGGCAGACCTCGGCGCTGATCGATGTGCGCAGGTGAGGACAAAGAACGGCACCGCGATAGAGGCGGACGATCCGCGCGCCATGCTTGCGCGTCACCAGATCAAGGCTCTGGGCGGGATAGGAACCGCTCAAGAGCATCGACAGAGACGCGCGCGCGATGCCGCATTCACGCGACAACGCCGAGATCGTCCGGCCCTTGGCAATCTGATCGCGCAGCAATCCGATCCATTCGAGTTCAGGCAGAGCAATGTTCAACGTGGGATGCATGGGACATCCTTCCGCAGGTTGAAATCGTGAATGCCGTTCCGGCCGGGAAGCACAGACGGTGCCTTGGGTCCGGTGTATCGGTTGAGAGCGAAGAGCTTGAAGCCGTTGCTGGTCATCTTCGTGCCCGCCGCGCGCCGTGGCAGTTCAACCACATAGCCCGCCGATTTCAGACCGCGCAGATAGCGCTGCAGATTATCGGCAGGATTGCCATCACCCGGCGTTGAGGCATCAGAGACAAGGTCAGGCACCGTAAACTGGCCCCTGACGCGCATCGCGCTCCACGCCCGTTGCCGCAGGGTGTTGCGAACCAGTTGGTGACTGTCGCGTGTGCCTTTCGGGCCGGACGTGATGACTTCACCCGCCCGTGCCGCCTGCTCGCCCGCCTCGGTCAGTTGGTAGCAACCAAGCGCCATCCGGTCGAGGTAGTCTCTGCGCAGAAGATTGGCAGCTGCGTCAGAAACCTGACGGTTGGTCAGGTCCAGATCGTCTGCCAACTGATCAATGGTCAGGCACAGGCCGCCAGACAACCGCTGCAAGAGCGCGGTGGGTGCTTTTCCCGGATGATGACGATCCACCATCACATCACCGCCGGAATGCAGACCGGCTTACCGGTATTGCGGTCGTTCATGATTGCCTGACCGGCCATGTCAGCCAAAGTGATGCCCTCAGGGCCAGGGTCAATCCTCATGCCAAAGCGCTCAATATGCGCGATGGCGTCAAGGATTTCACGGTTGAATCCGCGTGAAACCCGGCAGACGAAATCTACCAGATCGGGTGCCACTTGCACTTCACAGCGACTTTCGATCAGCGCGTTGGTGTCTGCCAGATCGGCAGGTAGAAACTCAACTTTGTTCGGTGCGCGGCTCTCGATTTGTGGGAAGCGGCGCAGGTTGTCGCGCAAGGTGCCCATGCCCACAAGGATTGTCGGCAAGAACCGCAGGTCCGATATTCCTCGGATGGCCTCCATGATCTCGGCCCGGTTTGACACCAGATCGCATTCATCGATCACAAGCCCGAAAGTTTGCCCCATCAGCGATGCGCTTTGGGCGCGATCACCGAGCGTGCTGATCACGCGGGCAAACTTCTCACGCCGTCCTTTGACCGTCACAGGATCAATGGAAAGTTCGGTCAGCAGCTCTTGGATCAACCAATTGTAATCCCAGCCCTTCTGCGCGCGCAGATAGATGCTGCCCGTCTGTGCGACCCAACGGCTCAACGTCGTGGTTTTACCCAGCCCTGGCTTACCATCGACCACGACCATGCAGGCCTCAACCGCCCCGCGCTCGTTGACACGTTTCAGGGCCGCGTAAAACTTCTGGACGTTGGTAGTCTCGACAAAGTTCGGTTTCATGTTATGCTCTCAATCCTCTGGTCTGACGTTTCTTCATGATTTCAGGCAGCGGCACGGAGGAGGGTTGCAAGCGCCTCCGTGTCGATCCCTGATAGCTCCAACAGCTTTCGCGCAGTCGCATCCTTCAAACAGCCCGTAAGCACCCGGATCTGATTTGCCGTCAGATCGCCGGGATTTTGCAGTGCCCATTCCGCGAGTTCTTCGTCCGTGGCAAAGGTACGGCGACGCGGAGGGGTGGGGCGCAGGTCGGTGACGGCATCGACAGCAATCTCAACCGGGACCGGCGTGGGTTGCTCTGACAGGTCGACGAACGGCACCGGCGTGACAGCCTGCAATTCGACCATCAGGCGCTGATCACGCTCGTCCTCGATGGCCTCGACCTTGCGGCCGATACGGACAAGCTGACCTTTGGCGCGGGTGGCAATCGCCTTTTGCTCATAGGATACCGGCACGTAGCGCTCAGCGTTGCCCATGAACCGTGCCACACAGATCAAACGTCCAGGTTGGCCGGTCTCGCGGTCAAAGTCCCGCACCCAGACCCGGTCTGCCTGATGATAGTCGTAACCCACCATGACCTTCTGCCCGTGCAGGGCTTCCAGCGCGTGGTCGAAATAGTCGTTGTTGTTCCATTTGACCTGCGCGCGCCGCGCGGTGCGGATTTCGTAGGGGCGGAACAGATCATCAGCCTCGGCAGGATCAACATCCACCGCTTCGAACCCTGCGGCCACATGTGTCGCCCACGCTTCATCCGGGCTCATGTTGCGCATCCGGCCTGTTGCGGGGTCAGAAAACTTCGGCAGGCTGCTGTGCGGTTTGGCGTTGTATTCGATCACCATCCGCTCAACCAACCCGACAAAATCCTCCCACGACGGCAAGTGGCGTGATTGCCCGAATTCCTTGATTTCGCGACGGGTGATCTTGTGGACCTTTTGCCCGGCTTCCTTGTCCATCCCCTCGCCGATGAAGGTGGGCAGGCGCTTGGCCAGCGTATCCCAGACCGTCTTGTTGACGATCTCGATCCGGCCCTTGGCTTGCGATCCGTAAGGGGCCGCATGCATTTTGGTGATGTGCAACCGGCCCATCAACCCGCCCACATCAGCATCCATCGCCTCGTTGCGATAGCCCGGACCACGATCAACGTAAAAGATCGCCGGGATCCCGCAGCCGACACAGGCGTTGCGCAGAGCCTCGGCGACTGATCTCTGGTTTTCCGAACGGGCCAGCGAGGTGCCAACGATCTTGCGCGTCACCACGTCGATGACCGTGGTGATTTCGGGCCGGATCGGGCGCTTGGTGAGCGGGTCGGCGATTTCGGCGTCGAAAGTCTTGCCATCCGCCGAATAGATCGTGGTTGGCAGCATGTCTTCCGTGGTTCGGGTGACATATGCCAGGCGCGACCGCAACGTCAGCAACCCTTCGCGTCCCACCATTTTCTCGATCGGGTTGAGGCGGTGACGCACGATGTATTCGACCTGCGATTTGGTCAGTGTCATCGGCTGCACGTCGTTGCGCTTTGCGGCATCCTTGAGGTATTCGCCGTAAGCATCGACAACCGTGGGCTTTTGCGGTTTGGCATAAAAGCGCAGAAAGGCGCGAAACGCGGGCGGGATCGGGGCGTTGACACGCGGTGGCACCGGGGCCAGCGACAGCACACCTTGCCCATCACGCGCCTTGAACCAGCGCCACAAACTGCGTTCGGAGATCGCCGCGTCTTTTCCTTTGCCACGCGCGTTGGCAGCAGCCAACCGTGCAGGGTCAAGATGAAACCCGTCGGCTGCCAACAGAGCCAACGGATAGCCCAGACTGGCGACTTCGCGGTCTGTCAGGATTTCCCCGGAATCACGGCGGCGCTCAAAATCCTGACGGTCCATCCACGCTTTTTGCGCTGCCAGAAACGCACGCACCGCCCATGAACGACGTTCGCCATGTGAAAGCCCATAGCCTTCAATGGCGGTCAGCACTTCGGCCCGCGCACCCAGCACGCCGCGTGCGGTGGTCCCCAGCGCCTGCTGTTTCAGCGCAGCAACACGGCGTGCAGTGGCCTCGATCTCGGCGTCCTGCTCTGTCATCACAACCACCCGTGCAGGTTGACGATACAGCACGGCTTTCAATGCGTCAGGGATCAACGACCGGTGATATTCAACACCGGGCCGCCCGCCTTCCGGTGACAGGCGCGACCGGACCAGATCGCCACCCTGCCGGTCCCAGCCCTCGCGGGTGGCCAGATCACGGATGCTGCGTTCGGAATAGCCGGGCAGGCCGTTGGCAGATGCCACCGCCGCCAGCTCGCGCGCCGTGAAATAATCCTGATCGGGCCGGACCTGCATCAGATGCGCCCCCTCCGCTTCAGGCTGGCGATCACGCGGGCCTCCTGATCGGCCAGCACCGCGTCCAACAGCAGATCACTCCATTTTTTGGCAACCGTGACCGCGACGTGAAACTCGCGCTCCCACATGTCCGGCACATGGCCGATTTTGAGGTAATCCAGTGCCTCCGCCACATTGTCGGGACGTTCCGGCCCAAAGATCAGGTCAAGCACCCGCTCTTGCTGTGGGATTTTCAGCGCGGCAAGTGCCTTCAATTCGGTTTGCTTGGCCGCCAGCGGCGTTCCGGGCAGGCGGCGACGTGAAGCCGGGGACAGACCCTTCCAGATCATGACCGCCAGTTTGATCGACCGTGTGGATAGGCCGGTTTTCTCGGCAGTCGCTTTGCTGAACCCGAAGATTTGCGGGGCATCGGAGGAAAGGGGCAAAGTTTGCCCCTTTGGTGACGCCTTGCCATGCGCGGTCTGCGGATACATCCGCTCCCAGACCTGCTTCAGCTCATACAGATGCTGGCAGCGGTCCAACGCGATCAACTCATTGCGGCCAAGGTTTTCCATCACCTCTTCCAGCCGTGCCGCATCATCGGACGTGGCCGCGCTGATCATCGCAGGGATGCTGTCCGCGCCCATCAGGCGCATCGCTTCCAGCCGGTGCAGACCGGCGACGAGGCGATACGTTTCGCCCACAATCCGCACCGTAATCGGGTTCAGCAGGCCTTGCTGCGAAATGATCCCGGCCAGCGCTTCGGCCCATGCAGGGTCAAAGCTGCGCGCGCGTTTGGCGGCGTCGGTCTGGATCATCTCCAGCGGCAGGGTCTTGAATGTAGTCTTCATGCTTTACAGGCCATTTCCAAAGGTGCGATACTTGCGCTGCCGGGCGATGCGACAACATCGCCCGACAGCTTCATCCCCAACTGCAACCACCAATCGAGGACGATACGAATGACTGAAAGAAAACCGCCTTCGCGCGACCCGAACCCCGGCTTCGGCGTCGGAACCAGACAGCCAACGCGCGAGATCGAAATACCAATGCCGTCAAGCGTTTCCGGCCCAAGTGGTGCGGGCGCGACAGTCGGCACACGACAACCGACGCCACCTCCGGCACCGCCACCCATTAGGAAGAAATAGCCATGACCCAAGACCGCGACAGCATCAGGTTCAACGCTCTCCGCAACGCTCTCTACCACACGGCGCGCCGCCGCTCGCTTGAGCGGTTCAGCCGGGTTTTCAACTTCCTGATTGTGGTCTTGGGAGCAACGGCGGTCAGTAGTGTCGCAGTGCAGTTTCACTTGCCCAGCTATCTTATTGGCTTGGCCATCGCCGTTATCGGGGCCTTGCAGCTTGTGTTCGACTTTGGCCGTCAGGCCCGCGACCATCAGGTGCTTCAGCGCGACTATTACGCCCTGCTGGCCGACGTCGAAGCCAATGTCGACCCCACGCCAGCCGATCTCGCGACCTTCTCCAGTCGCATGATCCGCATTACCGCCGACGAACCGCCAACGTACCGTGCCATCGACAGCAAGGCTTACAACGACGCAATCGACGGTCTCGGCACCCATGCAGCGGGCGAGCGGCTTCATATCCCGCTTCTGCATCGCATATTCGGCGGCATGTTTGCCTTTGACGGCTACGGATACCGAAAGCGCGTAGAGATCGAGACAGGTCAGATCGCGCGCGGCTGATCCGCCCCCCATCACCTTACCACCTCCAGCAAAGCATCCGCGCCCGTGGGCAGACCCGCCCCGGCAAGCATCCAGAACCCGGCAAACAGCAGGGCAAACAGCGCCACCGCGCCGATCACGTCCTCGGCCAACACCCAGGCGGTGCGCAGGGAGCAGGCTGCACACCGCCGGGCGGGCTCACGCGCGGGCGGACAGGCAGCCGCCCTGCGGAACTCTTGAAACTCATGGGCCATCACAGCACCTCTCTATGCGGGAATTTCGCCACCGGCACCGGATCGGTCCCGCTGTAATCAATGAAGGTTGCAATCGCCTCGCGGCCCGCCTGCTGATGCGCTTCGGCCACCAGAAACCCCTGCAACAACCGCAGCGATGCACAAAGTCGCGACAGCGTTTCGGCGTCAGGGCGAACCCCGCCCGACAGCAGCGCCAGAACCTCACCCAGATCAGCCGCCGACCGGCGCAAGCCAGTGGAAGACGTGTCCTGACGCGGGAACGCCCGCACCGGGCCGTTCATCCGAGCCTCCGGCGCACTTCGTCGGCATGTTCCAGCAGCTGCTTTTCATAGACATGGCGCACAAAGCTGACACCTGCTGCGTCGATCATCCGGGCCAGAATGTCCCACCCGTTCGGCCCGCGTGACTGCCCGAAGGTTGCCTGCCGCGCGCTGGTCACGATCACCTTGTTGTCCCGGCACCACGCCTCGAACGAAGACCCCTTGGCGCGGAACGCACCGATGATCGCTTCGTGCAAGAACGGTCCGGGCTGGAAAATGAAATCCTGCCGTGTCATGGGAACATAAGGCACGCGGACCGTTGCTTCCGTTGACAACTCGGCAGACGAACCAACGGGTTCATCGGCTGAAACCTTTGTGGCAACTTCGGCCATCGCCAATAGTATGGTCGGCTCTGCGGCTACGACGCGCTTGCGGAACAACCCGAACATCATGCGGCCCCTTTTTTCAGATCAATGACGTGGGCCTTCATCCGCGTCATGTAAGCGGCCCGAACGATATCGGCACCTGCCGCCGCGATCATCTTCGCCAACAGCGCCTTGCCTTTGGGGCCACGCGATTGCCCGAAGGTTGCATGCCGCGCCGAGTTGGGCGGAACCTTGTTTTCGGCGCACCAAGCTTCGAAGCCTTTGCCCGATGCGCGGAACGCACCGACAATAGCCTCGTGAAGGATGGCTCCAGGCTGATAAGTAATTTCTTGCATTTGCGCGCTTTTCTTGGATGGTTGTCATTCGTAGACTCAATGGAAGATTAGGCACACATTTGTTGACTGTCAACACCAAAGGTGAACGATTGTCTACCTTTTCGGGTAGGCTTCGCGCGGAGCGCGAGCGAATGCTGTTAAGTCAATCGGCATTTGGCGAGGCCTGCGGCGTCGGAAAGAACAGTCAGATCAACTATGAAAGTGAAAAACGGTCACCAGACAGCAGCTATCTAATAGCGGCGGCGGAACTGGGTGCCGACATTCTCTACATCCTCACGGGTGAGCGTAGCGCGAAGAGCTTGCCTGGCCTCGTCTCCATGCCCTCCTTCGATGATCCCTCAGATTTCGCCCCGATCCGGGTTTACGATGCTGAGCTGGCGGCGGGCGACGGCGCAACGAATGGTGATGCGGCCATGATCGGACATCTGGCCTTTCGCCGCGACTGGCTCAAGCGCCTCGGCGTTTCGGCCAGCGCAGCCATCATCGCCCGCGCGCGCGGTGACAGCATGGCTCCCACGTTTCACGATGGTGATGTTGTGCTCATCGACCAAGGCCGCGCCCAGCCTCCGGCCAAACCGCGCGCGCCCGAAGATCAGCGCGCACCTGCGATCTATGCCATTCTCGATGATGGTCAGGCACGCATCAAGCGCCTTGCCTTCGCCACGTCTGATACCCTCGCCGTGCTTTCAGACAACCCGATTTTTCCACCCGAATTTCGCCCGCTCCAGTCATTAACCATCCTCGGTCAAGTGATGTGGTGGGGACATACAAATCACAGTTGAAATGGGAAACCTTATCATGCGCCACCAACTTGCGTTTGCGATATGTATGTTGATGTTCGGTTGCGTGGGTGGCGTGGCAGATAACACCTCATCAGACGTGCACACTCTACTGACACAAGAGCGGGAACTAGACCGCCGCTGTCGAGGGACAGAGGGGGCGTCAAACCCCGCTGTTTGTGACGAACGAAATGCAATGAGCAAAAGGCTTAATGAACTCGGCCAGTGTTACGGACGAAAGGGGGAATATGGCTATCAGAACGAGTGGCATGTCTGTGGCCCCACCTCTATTCGAGTGAAGTAACGGTTTGATCACGGGACTACTGCATCGAAATTTTTCACTTTATAGGATGCCATGATGTCAGACCCTGATCCCAAGCCAAAACCTTCATACCTGGACCGCAGAATGGCGTTTGGCGAAGTGTCGTCCGAGGCAGCACAGGCCGCTTTCCGGCGGAGCATCCTCGACGAGGCTGATTGCCCCATTTGCCGCAACAAAGGACTGATGCAGTTTAACCTGCGAGGGCAGCCCGAAGATGGTGGGGATGATACTTTGGTGTTCGGGCTGCCTGTGATCGTGCCGGGTCGCCTCGACCTGCTGTCGGTTGGCGCGCTCATAGTGGGCATGTGCCCGAATTGTGGCTATCTGGCGCATTTCATGGACAGCGTGGTGGCTGCTCGGCATGACGTGACAGAAGAGATGAAAGATGAGTGAGGTAAAGGACTTTCCGATACCACCCATCGTTCAACAGCGCCTCGATGAAATTAGCGCTTCCACAAAGGGCAGCGGCGGTGGTAATTCTGGCGATATGGAACAGCGCATCACCCGTCTGGAAGTTAAATTGGACAAGGTCGATGACCGATTGCGCGGTGTCGAGATTGGCCTCGCAACATTGACAGAACGGGTGGGGCACCTGCCCAGCAAGGGCTTCATAGTCTCTGCGTTGCTGGCCAGCCTTGCCGTTGTCACTGCGCTGATATTGTTTCAGAAACAGATCATGATGCTTCTGTTCCTGAATTAGACGCGACGCGCGGGCGTGTTCTACCTCGACCCGCCCTATTGGGGTAATGAGGGCGATTATGGCAAGGATATGTTCGACCGCGCGGCCTTCGCCCGAATGGCTGCGCAGCTCGCGCAGATGAAGGGCCGGTTCCTGCTCTCTATCAACGACGTGCCAGATATTCGCGCGCTGTTTACCTGGGCAAAGATCGAACCGGTGACCACTACCTATTCCATCAGCAACCATGCTGGAACCGGAACATCGCGCGCCGAACTCCTGATCTCAAACTTCGCGCTGCCGGGTGTCAGGAATGCCCCCAACGTCGCCAAAACCTGACACGCCGACTGCCGAAACCCCCCTCTGTTTTTCGGCAGTCTCAATTCTGTGTTAGGCATTGATTTCGCGTCACAATATCACATCCCGAAAACGAAACAGGGGTTTCGGCAAGTAGCTGCCGAAACCCCCCAATTTTCACCACGCCATTTTCCGCGCATATTTGCACTTTCACCCACATCGCCCCGCGCGCCGACAGCCAAAACCCTAACACTGTCAGGATGTTAGTCCCTGCACACAAATGCGCGTTACATGTCGATCAGATGCGCGCCCAATCGCTCAGTACACGCCCATCATCGCGCATTTTCAGCCACCTCCCCGCAACACATAAAACGCAGAGGTTTGCCGCTTATTCACACTTCTTCAACAGCTTACACACTCTTCTGGGGGTTTCGGCAGTACTGACAAAGTTACCACCCCCCTACAGAATCAATACAAAAAAATTCGTAGTGTATCGTATTGTATGCGATTGAAACGTGTTGAGTTGCGTTTTCCAAAAAAAAAGCGAATCTCGCTAACATATTGAAAGATATAGGAAATTTGGTGCACCCGGAGCGATTCGAACGCCCGACCCTCAGATTCGTAGTCTGATGCTCTATCCAGCTGAGCTACGGGTGCGTATTGGAGGCGATGTAACGTCCTGCGCCGGGCAATGCAAGAGGCGAATATCGCTCTATGATCAGCTTTTGGAAAGTTGCTCGGCAAAGCCGTCGGATTTCGGCAGACGGATCATGAACTCCGTTCCTGCCTCATCGCTGCGCAGCAATTCGAGCCGGCCGCCATGCCCGCGCACCAGTTCAAAAGCAATCGCCAACCCCAGACCGGAGCCGCCTTTACGGGCACTGCCCTGAAACGCGGTGAAAAGATGTTCGCGGGCTTTTGGCGGCAAGCCGGGCCCGGTATCGCCAACCTTGATCCACCATTCTGCCTCACTCTCCCCGCCGGAAACCTCGATGAAACCGTCACTCGCAGCCGCCTCGATCGCCTGTGCCGCGTTGCGCATGAGATTTGCCAATACGCGGTAAAGCTGTTCCGGGTCCGCCCGGAGAGTCAAACCGGCTGGCACATCGACCAAACATGTAACTCCCGGTCGGTCCCCAAGCGCTTCTGCCTCAATCAATTCCTCAATCAAGGGCCGCAGCGGCAGTCGGATCAAACGTGGCGGCGGCTCTTCAGCCTTGCCAAATGCCAACGTCGATTCACACAGGGAAACCGCACGGGTGATGGAGGCAATCAGCTTCGGCGCAATCCTCGCCACAACAGGATCAGTGCTACGCTCGATCCGGTCAGCAAAAAGCTGCGCCGTGGTCAGAATGTTGCGCAGATCATGGCTGATCTTCGCAACAGCGGAGCCCAATTGCGCCAATCGCTCCTTTTGACGCAACGCGCCAGTCATGTGGTTTTGCAGGCTTTGCAACGCTTCCTCCGCCTCGCGCAACTCAACCACGCGGGAGGTCGGCGCTATCACCCGGCGCGCGTCTTCCGGTGCTTCGGCGTAATACGCCATATGCTGAACTACACTGCGGATTGGCAGCACCAACAACCGCTGCACTGCCAGAAACAACAGCCCCGCCGTAACGACAGAAATCAGCGCGGACAGCCCCAGGATATGCAGGCCATAGGTAAACATCGCCTGCCGCAAAGGCCCGGTCCGCATCGTCACCTCAATCAGGGATCCGGCGTCCTGCACCGGATTGCCCAGCACCCTGATCGCATGATCCTGATCGTCGAACAGCACCACCAATGCGTCCCGGATCAACAGGAGCGGCGTCGAATTGCGCAAATCATAGGTCGCCGCGATTGCATCTGTCACCGGGGACGACAGGATCAACTGCCGGATCTGGTCACGCCACAGGATCACGTTCAATACCCCGGCATTCGCCAGCAGTTCCTTCTCAAGCGACTCGCTGATCATGCCATCGGTCGCGAGCAGCGCCAATGACGCAATCTGCGCCTTTTCCAACCGCAACAAAAGGTAGTCTTCGCGAAACCGCGCCAGCGATGGCACCAGAATCAGGACTTCGGCCAGCATGACAAATGCCACGGTCAGGATCAGAAACCGTCCCGACAGCGTATTCAATATCCGCAGCCGCTTCACCCCAGTGTTCTTGCCCTTGTTCATCTGTTCAAAAATATCCTCGGGAGGGGTCCGGGGGGGGCAGACGGCCCACCCCCGCCGTCAACACACCCAGCACAAAACCGTATGTGGCGGGGCACCCGCCCGCCCACA
>NZ_JAKDLJ010000202.1 GCF_030452865.1 Pseudorhodobacter sp. | reverse complement strand
GGCGACCCGCGCCTTTGCCCGCACCCTTGGGCGCTTGCCACCGCTGCCCCTTGTGGTCGGGGAGGCACGCCTCTCCACTGTCGCTGCCGAACGCGCGATGCTGGAGGCGGATATGTCGCGCAAACGTCGTAAAGAACTGATCGACCATGTGGCCGCCGGGTATATCCTGCAAGGGGCGTTGGACCGTTTGGCCCATATGCGGCGGGAGCAAGGTGCATGAGCGACGAGTTGTGGAAGCGCGATGAGATTGAAAGCCCATGCGTCAAGATCTGCGTGATCCACCCCGAGGCGCGGATGTGCATCGGCTGTTTCCGCACGCCAGAGGAAATCCGGCGCTGGTCGCGTTTCACCTCGGATGAGCGGCGAGAGATCATGGCGGGCCTGGCCGAGCGTGGGAAAACCCTGATCAAACGGCGCGGCGGACGCGGCGCCCGATTGGGTCGCGACCCGGCGGCAACAGCAAATGCGCAGGTTGTCTTTGCGCCGAAAGAGGATTGAGCGACGGGCGAGGCTACGCTTACCAGCCCGCCACCTTGCGCAGCATGTTCAAAGCCACAATCGTAATGAAAACCGCAAATATGCGTTTCAACGGTGCCGGGTCCATTCGATGCGCCAGTTTTACGCCCAAAGGTGCGGTAAGCAAGGTCATCGCAATCACCACGGCAAAGGCGGGAAGGTTGACTGCACCGATGGTATAGGGGGGCGCATCCGCGATATTAATGAGCAGGAAGCCGATCACCGAGGGCACGGCGATGATGATGCCAAAGCCTGCCGCTGTGGCCACGGCGCGGTGGATCGGCAGGTTGTAAAGGCTCATCATCGGCACCCCGAACGAGCCGCCGCCTATTCCCATCAGGACCGAGAAAAACCCGACACCCGCGCCGATGCCCATGCGTTTCGGCCCCGTCGGCATGGCTTGGCCCAGCCGCCAATGCGATTTGCCGAACGCCATGTAAAGCCCGGCGATCAGCGCCAGCACACCAAAGATCAGTTGCAACGTGGTGGAGCGCAGGCTGGACGCGACCAACATGCCCACAATCGCGCCAGAGCCGATGAACGGCCACCAACTGCGCAGCACAACCCAATCGACTGCACCCTTGCGGTTATGCGACATCACCGAGCGCGCAGAAGTGACGATGATGGTGGCGAGCGAGGTTGCCAGACAGACCTGCATCAGTTGCGGCCCGCCATAGCCCAAGTGGCCGAAGGCGTAAAAGAAGGCCGGCACAAGGATGATGCCGCCGCCAACCCCCAACAACCCCGCGATCACCCCGGCGAAGGCACCGATGGCCATCAAAAGCGCGATCATCGGCAAAATCGTTGAGAATTCGGGCATGGGATCTGCTTTCCTGCTGAACTGACCTGCTGAACGGGAAAGCCTTAACGCCCAAGGCGAAACAAAGCCAGCGGCAACACTGGCGGGTTACCGCAAAAACACATATCAGAAGCGCATCTTTTTTGATTTGCGGAGTCACCCATGTCGACCAGCTTGTTGCGTCCTGCCCTTGTTCTGGGCCTGCTGTCGGCAGTCGGGCCTTTCGCGATAGATATGTATCTGCCTGCGATGCCCGCAATCGGGACCGACATTGGCGCTTCGGTGCCAGTGATGCAATCGACATTGACCGCCTATTTCCTTGCCTTCGGGGTTGCGCAATTGGTCTATGGTCCGTGGGCGGATCAGGCCGGGCGCAAACCTCCGCTCTATACCGGCCTTCTGGTGTTCCTGATCGGCACCCTGATTTGCAGCTTCGCCACATCGGCCCCGGTTCTGCTGGCTGGGCGTTTCGTGCAAGGTTTGGGCGGGGCAGCGGTGATGGTGATACCGCGCGCCGTGATCCGCGACATGCACACCGGGCATCAGGCGACAAGGTTGATGGCGGCGATCATGCTGGTGATTTCAGTCTCGCCGTTTCTCGCACCGCTCGCAGGTGCCGGGTTTCTGGCACTCGGAAGCTGGCGCTGGATTTTCGCCGCCCTTGCGCTGGCCGCTGGCATCAGCCTTCTGATGACGCGGTTCTTGCTGGCGGAAACCTTGCGCCCCGCCGCGAGAAAACCGTTTTCCGCCTCAACGCTTTGGCATGGAACCAAAGTTTTGATGACCCATCGCGGCTTTCTGGGTCTGACCTTTCTGGGCGGATTTGGCATGGCGAGTTTCTTTGTCTTCATCGCCTCGGCGTCGTTTGTCTACAGCGAGGCGTTCGGGCTAAGCCCTACCGGATTCTCCATCGCTTTCGCGATCAATGCGGTGGGCTTTTTCGGTGCTTCACAATTCGCCGCCTTCCTCGGTCAACGTTTTGGCGCGACGCAGGTGATGGCCTTTGCCACGATGGGCTTTGCGTTGGTCACCGCTGTCTTGTTCGCCTTGGCGCTGGTGGGGATCAGCGGGCTGGTCCTGACTGTGCTTGGCTTGGTCGTGGCCAACGCCTGCCTCGGGCTGGTGATCCCGACGGCGATGGTGATGGCATTGGATGAGCATGGCGAGATTGCCGGGCTTGCCTCATCGCTGGGCGGGACGTTGCAAATGCTGGTCGGTGGCGTGATGATCGTGCTGGCCGGGCCATTCTTTGACGGGACCGTGGTGCCGATGCTGGGGGTAATCGCGCTGTGCGGGTTGCTGGCGTTCATGTTGTCGCGCAGCGTGCTGCGTCACGCTGGGCAGGCCAGCGTTGGAACCTGACCCACCGCGGCGTCAAAGACTGATAGCCCCGCGCCGTCGCGAGTCGCGCCCTCGGACAGCATACGGCGGTATGCCCGCGCACCGGGGCGACCATGAAACAGGCCGAGCATGTGGCGGGTGATCTGGTGCAGCCGCCCGCCTTGCTCCAGATGGCTGACGATATAGGGCCGCATCAGCGCCGCCACCCCGAACGCATCCGGTCCGGCGTCGTCGCCCCAAAACGCATCCGCCCCGATCAGAACCGAGGCGGGGTCGTGGTACGCGGCCCGCCCGATCATCACGCCGTCGACCCCTTGATCCAGCAGAACGCGCGCTTGTGCGAGCGTGGCAATCCCACCGTTGACGCAAATCGTCAGCTCCCGGAACTGTTGCTTCATGCGCAAGACAAGCGGGTAATCCAAGGGTGGAATCTCGCGGTTCTCCTTGGGTGACAGTCCCTGCAACCACGCCTTGCGGGCATGGATGATGAAATGCGCCACCCCTGCCCCGGCAACAGTTTCAATGAACGCCGGAAGCACGATTTCGGGGTCTTGATCATCCACCCCGATCCGGCATTTGACGGTGACAGGGACATCGGTTTCCGCCAGAATCGCCGACACACATTGAGCCACCAGTGCAGGCCGTTCCATCAACACCGCACCAAAGCATCCCGATTGCACCCGGTCCGACGGACACCCGATATTGAGGTTGATCTCATCATAACCGAAGGGCCGCGCGATCCGAACCGCTGCGGCAAGTTCAACCGGGTCGGAGCCACCAAGCTGCAACGCAATCGGATGCTCTGCATCACCAAAGCGCAAAAGCCGATCCGCCGGACCATGAACAATCGCCGGCGCGGTTACCATCTCGGTATAAAGCATCGCGCGGCGAGTCATCAACCGATGAAAATGCCTGCAATGGCGGTCCGTCCAATCCATCATCGGCGCAACGCTAAGGCGATGCGCGCCGCAAGTGCCTTTGTTTATTGATAAATCAGTCATGTCTAGAAAGTCTCGCTCGGTCGCATCTGGTGTCATTCTGGCGTAGTTGAGCCGATATATCTCCATCGGCAGCCATCAGGACTACCAAAAACGTGCCAAGGACGACTGAAACGGGCTTGGATCGTCGAACGAGAACACCGGGGAGGGCAAGGTCAGCCTTTCCGCACAGATCCTTATAAAGTTGAAGGGCAGGATCGTCCACCAGGAGTTGTCAACCTTCGTTCGGATGACGACCGCGAAATCCTGGCCAAAGCGTCGTGAGAAGGAACTGGCCCCTCCGGCTGGTCTTGACACTGCCCGCCGCGAATCTCGATCTGTCGGCAACGTCGTCGAAGACTACCTTAAAGCCACGGGTGGAGAAATCGGTCGAACAAAGAGCCAGGTACTGCGTAAGATGCGGAAGGATTTTGCGATCAGCGACATTCCCTGCGATGAATTGAAACCGAGTGACGTCACCAGCTTCGCCAGGGCTCGCGTTCGTTTGTAACGCACGCTGTCGCGCAACCCTTTAAATTTTAGCCCGACCACATTGAAATTGAGCTGTATTGAGAACCGATCACGATAGTTCAATTGTGGAAAGACACCCGAATTGGGTCTTTTGAGCATGCTCCAAACTACCCGGAAAAACGTATTGCGATCCGGTCAGTGATTGACCTCGCAATACCAAAGCTAAAGCAGATCAAAATCCATTATTTTGTTCACCTTGCAACAGTTAGCTGGGAATCGGCAACCTTCGGCAATCCCCGACGAAGACCTCAAAACGCACCTGACGAGCGGCGGATCGCAGTCAGTCGTTCGAACCAGCATCGTCAACCATCACCGCGTATCCACCGATGCCGCAACCTAACCGGGCAGCGGGATGAACTCTTCTTGGTCGTTGATGGGTAGATCGAACAATCCCTCACCCCAACGTTTGGCGCGCCATTCCTCTTTAGCGGCCTCAATCTTATCGCGGCTGGAGGCGACGAAATTCCACCAGACATAACGTGGCCCATTCAGCGTAGCACCGCCAAGTGCCATCATTCGCGCACCGCGCGAGCCTGCGGCCACTGTGATCTTATCGCCCGGGCGAAACACCATCATGCGCCCTGCCTCGAACTCCTGCCCAGAAATCGTGACCGAGCCTTGGGTGATGTAAAGCCCGCGGTCCTCATGATCGTCCGGCAGTGGCATCCGCGCGCCTGCCTTAAGCACAACGTCGAGATAGAAGGTTTCTGACAACATCTTCGCAGGTGCCGTCTCGCCGTAAGCCGTGCCAAGGATCAGCCGCGCTTTGATGCCTTCTGCTTCGATCTCGGGCAGTGTTTCTTTCCCATGATGTTCAAACAGCGGGTCCATATCTTCGCGGTCTTCGGGCAATGCCAGCCAAGTCTGAATACCGTAGAGCGAATGTGGCCCGCTACGCCCCTCGGCTGACGTGCGCTCCGAATGGGTCACGCCTTTGCCAGCCACCATCCAGTTCAGCGCACCGGGGCGGATGACCTGATCGGTGCCGATGCTATCCCTGTGGTGAAAATCGCCCTGATACAAATAGGTGACGGTGCCGAGACCGATGTGAGGATGCGGGCGGACATCAACGCCTTGACCGGTCAGGAATTCGGCTGGTCCCGCCTCGTCGAAAAAAATGAACGGGCCGACCATTTGACGTTTGGGTGCAGGCAAGGCACGCTTCACTTCAAACCCGCCAAGATCATGAGCGCGGGGAATGATCAGCGTTTCGATGGCATCAACGCCAATTTCATCAGGGCAACCGGGGGTAAGGGCGGGGTTCCAGCTCATGATTGTCTCCTTTTCTCGTTCGACCAATGATGGCAGATCGGCGCAAGAAAATTAGGGATAAACCCGTTCTGAAATTACGAACGCGGTATTCGGCTTATGCCCGTCGCAAAGGGAAAGCCGTGTGGCTACATTTGGGAAAAGTTTCAAAAGTGAATGATGGAATGACGTTCCTCCACACAAAAATTAGGGGCCGACAATGACCACAGGGATACATCATGTCACCGGCATTACCGCGAATGTGCAGGCCAATGTTGATTTTTACATGGGTTTTTTGGGCTTGCGGCTGGTAAAACGCACCGGTGGATTTGAAGACGCCGAACAGTTGCACCTGTTTTACGGCGATACAGCGGGCTCCCCCGGCTCTCTCATCAGCTTTCTGGTGTGGGAGGCAGGCGGGCGCGGTCGGGTTGGTCATGGCCAGGTCGCGGAGGTTGCCTTTGCTGTTCCGCTTACAAGTATAGGCGATTGGCTGACGCGGACTATGGATGCGCGCCTGCCGTTTGAGGGGCCAACGCGTGAGTTTGGCGCGCCGGTGCTGCGGCTGAAAGATCCAGACGGGCTGATCGTCAAGCTGGTTGGCGCCGACCTTCCGGCAACAGCGCCGCTGGCGGACCCGATTGCGCCAACGCGGGTTTATGGCGTGACCATATTGTCGGAGAAAGCCGATGAAACCGCCAATTTTCTTGCGCGTTTCGGCTATGCCTTGGCGACCACGCAAGGCGCAGTTCAGCGGATGATATCCGAACGGGATGTTGTCGATATCCGCGATGTGTCGGGCTTTGTGCCAAGCATTGCGGGCGCAGGCATCCTTGATCATGTAGCGTTTCGTGCGGCGGATGCGGGTGCCGTTCGACAAATGCGGCTGGATTTGAAAGACGTGGCGGACCTTACCAACGTGCATGACCGAAAGTATTTCCTATCCCTCTATGTCCGCGAACCGGGCGGAACGCTGATAGAATACGCCACCGATGGCCCCGGCTTTACGGTGGATGAACCGCTCGACCGCTTGGGCGAAACGCTGTTCGTTCCGCCGCAGGATGCGCCGCGCGC
>NZ_JAKDLJ010000201.1 GCF_030452865.1 Pseudorhodobacter sp. | reverse complement strand
CGAATTGCTGATTACCGAAAAGCTGGCCGACCGACTGCCGTTTTTGTCCAGCACAATCCGGCAGGTGGATGAGGGGGGCGTGCAGATCGGCGGCACCAAGGCCGAAGCAGGGCCGGATGACCGTGAGACGCTCGGCGTGATGGCGCGGCTTGCGCGGCATGCAGTGACGGTTTTTCCGGCGCTGGCAGATGTGCGGGTTGTTCGTGCATGGGGCGCGCTGCGTGTGATGTCGCCGGACGGCTATCCGGTCTATGCGCGGTCGTCCCAGTATCCCGGCGCATATCTTGTGACCTGTCATAGCGGCGTCACCTTGGCCCCGCTTCACGCCACCGCCTTGGCCGAATGGATTGAAGGCACCTCAACCGCACCAAATCTGGAGGCTTTCGATGAAAATCGCTTCGCGCTTTTTAACGCGGCCTGATGCGGCGGCGGTGCATGTGACACTGGACGGCGTGCGTATTGCAGCACAACCCGGCGATACCGTCGCGGCGGCGATGCTCGCTCATTCCGGCGATCCGGCACGTCATAGCGCAACGGGCGCTGCACGCACCGCCTTTTGCATGATGGGGGTCTGCTTTGATTGTCTGGTCGAGGTGGACGGGCGACCGAACGTTCAGGGCTGTATGATTGCTGTCCGCGAGGGGATGGTTCTGCGGCGACAGCGCGGATTGCGGCCCCTGATCGGAGGCGGCCATGATGCATGATGCTGATGTCATCATCGTCGGCGCTGGCCCTGCGGGAATGGCCGCTGCTGCGACCGCCGCGCGCGCCGGTGCGCAGGTGTTGCTGCTGGATGAACAGCCCCGCGCGGGCGGCCAGATCTTTCGCAATGTCGGCGTGAATGGCGATGCCAGAACCTATCTCGGCAAGGATTACGTCGCAGGCAAACCACTTGTTGACGCACTTGACCACCCGAATATCACTGCTGAATATGGTGCAACCGTCTGGCGGATTGAAGCCGGCCCCCGTGTCATCTGGTCCCGTGAGGGCGAAAGCCGCATGAGCTGCGCACCCCACATCCTTCTGGCTGGCGGCGCGCAGGAACGTCCGGTCCCATTTCCGGGTTGGACGCTGCCCGGCGTGATGCCAGCGGGTGCTACGCAGATATTGATGAAGACCGCTGGCCTTTTGCCGCGCGACGCGGTGCTGGCCGGGTCCGGCCCGCTCCTATACCTCATCGCGGCCCAGATGATCGACGCAGGCGCGCCTCCCAGAGCATTGGTCGAAACGCAGACGATCGCGTCAATGCTCCGGGCAGCGCCGCAACTGCCGCGCGCGCTGCTCGCCGCAAGAATGTTGATCAAGGGCCTTGGCTTTATACGCAAAATCCGCGCCGCGGGCGTGGCGCGATACACCGGCGCGTCTGGATTTAGGGCTGCAATGACAGAGGATGGCGGTATCGCCTTCTCGTTCCTCGCCAAGGGCAAAGCACACCAGTTGAACACACCGATCCTTCTGACCCACCAAGGCGTCGTCCCGGCAACCCATATGAGCCGTGCAGCGGGGATCGTTCATTCGTGGACCGATGTGCAGCGAGCGTTTCAACCGGCAGTCGATACATGGGGTCGGACCGATGTTCCCGGCATTCATGTCGCGGGCGATGGCGCAGGAATAGGTGGCGCTGAGGCTGCACAAGCAGCGGGGCGGCTGGCAGCACTGGATATTCTGCATCTTCAAGGGCTGTTGAGTGAGGACGCACGCAATCAGAAATCTGCCCCTGACCGTGCCATGCTGCGCCGTGCGTTGGCGATCAGGCCATTTCTTGATACCGCCTATGCGCCCCTCGCAGAATTTCTGTCTCCGCCTGACGCGGCTATTGCCTGCCGGTGCGAGGAGGTCACGGCGGGCGATATCCGTCAGTCAATCCAGGAAGGTGCAAACGGGTTGAGGCAGGTAAAAACCGCAACACGCGCCGGAATGGGTCCGTGCCAAGGCCGCATGTGCGACCTGACAGTGCGCGGAATTCTTTCATCCTGCGGCGCCAAACCCGCAACGCCCCGCGCCCGCAGCCCCATCAAACCCATCCGGCTTGGCGAACTGGCAGCCCTTGCAACCCAACAGGAGACTTCAGCATGACCGGTATTTCCGCCCTAAAGGTCGACAACCTGCACAAAAGTTTCGGCCAACATGAAGTTATCAAGGGCGTCTCGATGGAGGCGCAGAAAGGCGACGTGATTGCGATCCTCGGGGCTTCCGGCTCGGGTAAAAGCACCTTCCTGCGCTGCATAAATCTGTTGGAGACGCCCAATTCAGGTGATGTCTATCTGGCGGGTGAAAAAATCCGCATGAAGCGGAACCGCCACGGCGAGACCGTTCCCGCCGATATCCGTCAGGTTGAGCGGATGCGCGCGCGGCTTGCGATGGTGTTCCAGGGCTTCAATCTCTGGTCCCACATGACGGTCATGGAGAACGTGCTGGAAGGCCCGCTTTACGTCCAGAAAACTCCAAAAAGCGAGGCGCTCGAAAAAGCCAAGGCGCTGCTCGCCAAGGTCGGGCTGGCGGACCGTGCCGATTATTATCCGGCGCATCTTTCAGGGGGGCAGCAACAGCGCGTGGCGATTGCCCGCGCGCTTGCGATGGACCCGGACGTGATGCTGTTTGATGAGCCGACCTCGGCGCTGGACCCGGAGCTTGTGGGCGAGGTGTTGGCCGTGATGCGCGATCTTGCCGCAGAAGGTCGCACCATGCTGGTCGTGACCCATGAGATGGGCTTTGCCCGCGACGTGTCGTCAAAGACGGTTTTTCTGCACAAGGGCGAAGTCTGCGAAGAAGGCGCGCCCGGCAAACTCTTTACCAACCCCGAAACCGAACAGTTCAAGGCGTTCTTATCACGCATGAACTGACAAAACCCATCTGAAGGAGGAAACGACCATGAAAAGAAGAACATTGTTTGCAACCGCAGCGGCATTTGCCCTGACGCTTGGCAGTGCTGCATTCGCGCAGGACGTGCTGCGCATCGGCGTTGAAGGCGCCTACAAGCCGTTCTCATACAAGAACGCCGATGGAACACTTGCGGGCTTTGACATCGACATCGCCAACGCACTTTGCGCCCAGATGCAGCGAAAGTGTGAGTTGGTGGAGCAGGAATGGGATGGGATGATCCCGGCCCTGAAGGCGAAAAAGTTTGATGCCATCGTCGCCTCGATGTCGATTACCGAGGAGCGGAAACGCCAGATCGACTTTTCTGACAAATACTATCAGACCCCGGCGCGGCTGGTCGCCAAAAAGGATGCGGGCTTTGAAGGCACGCCCGAAGGATTGGCAGGCAAACGCATCGGCGTTCAGCGCGGCGCAACGCATCAGTGTTATGCCGAAAAGATGTTCCCCGGTGCGGAGATCGTGCTTTACGGCACACAGGAAGAAGTGTTCCGCGATCTTGCGCTCGGCCGGATCGACGCCGAACTGTCGGATTCGCTGATCGCGCAGGAAAGTTTCCTGTCGACGCCGGATGGCGCGGATTATGCCTTTCTTGGTGGCGATCACCTCGACGTTGAATGTTACGGCGAAGGCGTCGGAATCGCCGTTCGCAAAGGTGATACCGAGTTGCGTGAGGCACTGAATGCCGCGATCACCGCGATCCGCGAGGACGGCACTTATGCGAAGATCAACGACACCTACTTCCCCTTCGATATCTACGGCGCACGTCCGGCATCGAATTGAGTTAAACTGGCAGGGCCGTCTGTAGCGGCCCTGCCTTCATCCGAAAGGACGGGGCGATGGATCTTATTCTTGAATACCGGTCACAACTTGTCACCGGCACGGTCATGACGATCCAGCTTGCGCTGGCATCGCTGGTGATCGCTGTCGCCTTCGGGCTTTTGGGGGCATGGGCCAAGCTGTCGGGCAGCCGCGTCGCAAGACGGCTGGCGCTGGGATATACGACGATAGTGCGGGGTATCCCCGATCTGGTTCTGATCATGCTGGTGTTTTACGGCGGGCAGGTGACGCTGAACGCCATCGGCGATGCGACCGGGCTTTGGGGCTATATCGAGATCAGCCAGTTCGTCGCCGGTGCCGGGACCATCGGCGTCATCTTCGGCGCCTATTTCACCGAGACGTTTCGCGGCGCGATCATGGCGATCCCACGCGGGCAGATCGAAGCGGGTATCAGTTGCGGCATGCCGCGCCAATTGATCTTTCGCCACATTATCTGGCCGCAAATGGTCCGCTATGCGCTGCCCGGCTTTACCAACAACTGGCTCGTGCAATTGAAAACCACCGCGCTTGTGTCGGTGATCGGCTTGCAGGATCTGGTCTATAACGCCTTCACGGCCGGGCGTTCCACCGGACAACTTTTCACCTTCATGGCGGCGGCCTTCGTGATCTATCTGGCGCTGACGGGTCTGTCGGATATCGCTTTCCGCGCGCTCAACCGCCATTACAGCCGCGGCGTGGAGAGGGCATGACCATGGAACAGATCCTCTCCTATATCCCGCTTGATATTTCCCTGATCGCCGCGAATTTTGACAGGTTCCTTTATGGGGTCTGGACAACGCTGAACCTGACGTTCATTGCACTTTTTATCGGCGCTTTGCTGGCAATTCCGATGGCAATCGCACGCGCCTCGAGGCACCGGTTCTGGAACCCGATTGTCTGGGGCTACACCTATGTTTTTCGCGGCACGCCGCTTTTGGTGCAAACCTACCTGATCTATTACGGCTTTGGTCAGTTCGAATTCATCCGCCATAGCTGGCTGTGGGAGCCGGTCTTGTCCTCCGCTTGGTGGTGCGCGCTGATCGCCTTCACGCTCAACACTGCTGCCTATTCGACGGAGCTGTTGCGTGGTGCCATCATCGACACCCCGAAAGGTGAGGTTGAGGCCGCCATCGCCACAGGCCATTCCTACAAGGCCCGTCTGCGCCGCATCATCCTGCCTTCGGCCTTCCGTCGCGCCATTCCTGCCTATTCGAATGAGGTGATCTTCATGCTGCACGGATCGGTTGTGGCCAGCACGATCACCTTGCAGGATATCCTTGGCGTCGGGCGCTGGCTGAATGGGCGCTACTATCTGGCATATGAGGGCTTCATCACCGCAGCCCTGCTTTATTTCCTGATCGTGCTGTGCATCGCTTCGGTCTTCCGCTGGCTGGAGCGGCGCTATCTGCGCCATTTGACGCGCCGCGAGACGCCAGCGACCGCCGAGATCACCCCAGAACCGACCCGATGACCAAGGAGGCAAACATGATTGACCGGATGCACACGAACGCCAGAATGAGCCGGATCGTAAAACACAACGGGACGGTATATCTCTGCGGTCAGGTTGGTGCGGGGGCAGATGTCACCGCACAGACCAGCGATTGTCTGGCGCGCATTGATGCGCTGCTGGCCGAGGCAGGATCCTCACGCAAACATATTCTTCAAGCGGTGATCTGGCTGGCCGATATGGCCGATTTCGACGCCATGAACGCGGTTTGGGATGCGTGGGTGCCGGAGGGGCATGCCCCGGCGCGGGCCTGCGGTGAAGCACGTCTGGCGGGTGATGACTTGAGGGTTGAGATCATCATCACGGCAACCGAACGGGGATCGAGCAAATGACCACAAAACGATATATATTGATAGGCGCCCCGATGGATTGCGGCAAGCGCCGTCGTGGTTGCCTGATGGGTCCCGATTCCTACCGAACCGCTGGAATAGCCGATATGATTGCAGAATTGGGATATGACTCCGAAGACCGCGGCAATGTCGTCCCAGCCCCGTTTACGCCTGACACAGACATCGGGAAGCTATACGCGCTGGCTGAAACCATCGCCTGGACCCGCGCCCTGACCGACACCGCGCGGGCAGCGGTGGCAGAGGGTTTCCCGATCTTCATGGGCGGCGATCATGCGCTGTCTCTTGGCACCGTTGCCGGGGTGGCAGCCCATGCGGCGAAGATAAATCGCCCGCTCTTTGTGCTTTGGCTCGATGCGCATCCGGATTACCATACGCCTGATACGACGGATTCGGGCAATCTGCACGGCACACCGCTCGGGTATGTCACAGGCCGCAGCAATTTTCCCGGCTTTCCAGACCTTGCGGCAACGGTCCCCACAGGCAACGTCTGCCTGATCGGGCTGCGCTCGGTCGATGGGCCGGAACGCGATGCGATCCAGGCCACCGACATGCAGGCAGTGGACATGAGGGCAATTGATGAGACGGGGATCGCAGCACCCCTGCGCCGCTTCCTTGAAAGAGTTAAGGCGGAAAACGGCATGCTGCATGTCTCGCTCGACGTTGATTTCCTTGACCCCAGCATCGCACCTGCGGTCGGCACCACCGTGCCCGGCGGAGCCACGTTGCGCGAGGCACATCTCGCGATGGAGATGCTGCATGACAGCGGTCTTGTGACTTCGCTCGATCTTGTTGAACTCAATCCCTTCCTTGACGAACGCGGTCGCACCGCGTCGTTGATGGTCGACCTGACGGCGTCGCTTTTGGGCCGCCGCGTTTTTGACCGCCCCACCAGCAGCCATTCTTGAAAGTACCGCCATGCCCCATCTTGCGCCATCCAAACTTGCCT
>NZ_JAKDLJ010000200.1 GCF_030452865.1 Pseudorhodobacter sp. | reverse complement strand
CTCAGAGAAGACTCTGCGGGATGGCTTCGGTCAAGTGGGAACGCATGCTTAACCGACCCGACAAACTACGGAGCCACCATGGTCAGGATATCATGTACCGCTGAACCGGGGCCGAAAATCTCGATCAGAAATTTTAGCCCCGTCTCGGGTCGGATCGATAGCGGTGGCCCCTGCCAGTCCTGCAGCAGTTTCACGGAGAGGTCGGCGGAGTTACCCGCCAATAGGGCATGATTATTCGCCGGGCCGGGCAGGAGGCTGACGAGGTGCCGCGCTGCAATTTCTGGATTCAGTGCGACATCAACGATCATTTCACCTGGTATTCGAAATCCACCTTGCGCGGGCCCAATTGCTTTGCCCGCGCTGGTGTCGAGATCGTTTCGTTCGGGCAATTCCTGCCCCAAAGTGTCATTGACCGGCACAGTGTTGCCTTTGTGTGAAAATGCAGTGAGGCCAACCGCACCATCGATCGCCGTGACATCAAAAGCGTGATTGATGACTGATAACGCCCGCGCGCTTTTGCGTGTCTCCCCGGTGACAACGCCAGCACCATGCCCAGATGCGCGCACCGAGGATGCGAAAACATGCCGGGCGGGCGCAGTACCTGCGGGTCATCGCATTTGCAAAGACCATCTGCCCCGGGCTTGCCCCACGTGGACATGGCTGCCTCGTGATATTGAGACGGGATGACAAAGATCAGCCGCGGGTTGAAATGCACCGGGATTATCCAATTGCGAACGAAGGTCAGCTTCGGTCCATAGGGCATCGCGATTCCGTCCGGTGCATCTTCGCGCGCGAGTTTCGCAATTGACTCGGCGCAGACGATTCTCAGGTCTTCGCTTATCACGCAGTCATGAATATTGATCACGCCGAAAGACTTTGGAAGGCACAGACCGTTGATGACCTGCTTGGGCGGTCAGAGCGGTGCGTTACATCAATCGCAGCTGCGCGAACGCAATGTGTCTCTTCGGGCAATATCTCCGGAACTGAATTGGCCATGCCGAATATTGCCAGGTTTTCTACCATGTCAGACACGGTATGCGATGGTATGGCACCTTTGGCAGAGGCGTCACAGAACGTATCTACACCGGTCATCGCCTCATCCGTTACGCGCAGATCGGTATTGACAACAAGCGCCGCTTTCCATTGGTTCATGCCTTCACTGCTGCCACGTTAGATGTCGCGCCTTGGCGTCACACATGACGCGATTCTCCTGTCGCGCGAAGATGGCTGTCGGCCGTTGCAGCCCCGCATTCCCTGTCGTCCCCGCTCCGTTCCGCACCATGCGGTGGTCTTCGATCTCTTTGCCCGAGAGTCCCGGCGCATTGATCAGACCGACCGCGCAAATGATTGCCGCCCTATGCGCGCGTCATAATGGAAACCTGGATCGCCGTGATTTTCTTCCGGCCTGTTCGATGATGAAGCACTCCGACGTCTGGATGTCATCTAGATTGGTGCTTCCCAAAGCCGGCCCGCGAGGGGACGCAATCGACATGACAACCAATTGCCGCAACGCGGGTGGTGGCTTACTTGGGAACCTTGTAAAGGTCGTTCCCTGCCGAGTGCGCGTTCATTGAGCATTTCAAGGGACCGTTTGGGCTCAGCCCTCTGCGGTATCCCACGGGGTTTTACGAAATAGCCTTGGTGCCGCTCATGTGTCGGTTTCACTGTTGGCCCTTTCCCCCGGTCATACGGTTTTGTAGGGTCGATGCATCAATTGGGGGTGGGTGGTGAACGCTGATACCGTGACGCCGATGATGGCACAGTACCTGGAGATCAAGGCGCGCCACCGCGAGGCGCTGCTGTTTTACCGGATGGGCGACTTTTACGAGATGTTCTTTGACGATGCAGTCGACGCGGCGGCCGCGCTGGATATTGCGCTGACGAAACGCGGCAAACATCTGGGCGAAGATATCGCCATGTGTGGGGTTCCCGTTCATGCTGCTGAAGGCTATTTGCTGACACTGATCCGCAAAGGGTTTCGGGTTGCGATTGCCGAGCAGATGGAAGATCCGGCAGAGGCAAGGAAACGCGGATCGAAATCCGTCGTGGCGCGGGATGTCGTGCGTTTGGTGACACCCGGTACCCTGACCGAGGATACGCTGCTGGAGCCACGCCGGCATAACTTTCTGGCCGCTTTCAGCGAGGTTAGAGACGAATCTGCAATCGCTTGGTGCGATATTTCTACGGGCGAGTTTCGCGTGATGGCTTGCGTGCCTTCGCGGCTTGGACCGGAACTGGCGCGACTTGCACCAAAGGAACTGCTGGTGGCTGACGGCTGCAACCTGAATTTTGACGATGGTTTGGCTTTGACTGAACTGGCACAATCGAGTTTCGATAGCACCGCAGCCCTGCGCCGATTGTGCGGCCTGTTCGGCGTTGCCTCATTGGAGGGATTTGGCCAATTCAGCCGGGCCGAAGTTTCCGCGATGGGTGCGTTGGTAGACTATCTGGACCTGACCCAACGTGGTAAACTTCCGCTGCTGCGTCCGCCGATCCGCGAAGATGCCGGCGGCTTGATGCAGATTGATGCCTCTACCCGACGGAATCTTGAAATCACTTCGGCCCTGTCGGGGGGGAAGGAAGGATCGCTGCTCGGAGCGATAGATCGGACCTTGACGGCGGCGGGTGGGCGGCTTTTGGAACGCAGGGTTTCAGCACCGTCACGCGACTTGACGCTGATTCAGGCGCGTTTGGAGTTCGTACGATTTCTGGCGGGGCAGAGCCGTTTGCGGGATGACTATCGCAGCCTGCTGCGCCAGACGCCAGACATTGACCGCGCTTTGTCGAGACTGGCGATGGACCGGGGCGGGCCGCGCGACCTTGCGGCAATCCGCAACGGCCTGCAACAGGCGCTGGCGCTGTCACAGCTCTCGGACCCGAACGGGCCGCCGTTGTTGCAACGTGCGACAGCCGACCTTGACGAGCATACTGATTTGCTGCTGCTGCTGGGTGCCGCCTTGATCGCCGAACCACCCTTGCTGGTGCGGGATGGCGGATTTACGGCTGCCGAGTTTGACCCGGAACTCGATGAGGCGCGAAAGCTGCGCGATGACGGCAGGGCAGTCATCGCAGCGATGCAGGCGGATTACATCGGGGCAACCGGGATCAGCAGTCTGAAGATCAAGCACAACAACGTGCTGGGCTACTTCGTTGATGTGACAACCACACATGCCGAGAGAATGCTGTCGCCGCCCCTTTCTGAAACTTTTATCCATCGACAGACAACTGCGGGTCAAGTGCGCTTTTCCACGGTGCCGCTGTCAGAGATGGAGACCAAAATTCTGAATGCAGGAAACTTGACCCTGGAGATTGAGAAGCGTCATTTTGCCCGGTTGCGACAAGCCGTTCTTGATTGCGCCGCCCGGATCGCAGGAACTGCCCGCGCAATTGCCGAGATTGATGTTGCCGCTGGCTTTGCGGATTTGGCGACTGCTGAGAATTGGGTCGAGCCTAAAGTTGATAATGGCCGGGCCTTTTGTGTGGAAGGTGGCCGCCATCCGGTGGTGGAACGCGCCTTACGCAAGCAAGGTGGCGCGGCGTTCATCGCGAATGATTGCAATATTTCCGCTGCCGGGAATGCGGCAATCTGGCTGCTGACCGGGCCGAACATGGCCGGGAAGTCCACGTTCCTGCGACAGAATGCGTTGATCGCGCTATTGGCACAGGCCGGTAGCTTTGTGCCAGCTACGACGGCGCATATCGGTCTGGTCAGCCAGCTTTTCAGCCGCGTTGGTGCCTCGGATGATCTGGCGCGCGGGCGATCGACTTTTATGGTGGAGATGGTGGAGACGGCGGCGATTCTGCACCAGGCAGACGAGCGAGCTCTGGTGATTCTGGATGAGATCGGGCGCGGCACCGCCACTTATGACGGCCTGTCCATCGCCTGGGCGACGCTTGAATATTTGCATGACAAGAACCAATGCCGCGGACTGTTTGCGACGCATTACCATGAATTGACCTCGCTGGCTGGAAAACTGGCCGGTGTCGAAAACGCGACTGTCAGCGTGAAGGAGTGGCAAGGTGATGTGATTTTCCTTCATGAGGTGAAGAAGGGTGCGGCAGACCGGTCTTATGGCGTGCAGGTGGCGAAACTCGCCGGGTTGCCCGAAGCCGTGATTGACAGAGCGAAAGTAGTGTTGGAGGCGTTGGAAAAGGGGGATCGTGAGGGAAGCAGACAGAAAACCTTTGTTGATGATTTGCCGCTATTCCGGGCTGTACCTTCGGCAATCACACAGAAAGCGACTGCGTCCTCTGCGGTCGAGACGCGGTTACGCGAGATATCGCCCGATCAACTGACTCCGATGGATGCCTTGAGCCTGATTTATGAGCTGCGGGCGAAGATTGAAGCTTGAGCGCCGCCCCGCAATGGTTTACCGGGCGGCGGCTGACATTGTTGGCTCAACCTGGTGTTGAGGATACGCCAACCTGTGCTGGTCGCAGCAGGCGGTCATGCAGCAGGAACCCTTCGACCATCACCTGAATGATCTGCCCCGACTTGGTGCCGGGCACTGGGGCTTCGAACATCGCTTGGTGCAGTTGCGGGTCGAACGCATCACCGATTTCCGGGACCACCGGCGTAACCTTGTGTTTGGTCATCACATTCAGCAACTCCCGCAGCGTCAACTCGACACCTTCGATTAACGCGGAATCTTCTGCGCGGCTCTGGTCGGTCGCGGCGTTCAAGGCGCGGCGCAGATTGTCATAGACCGGCAGCAGATCACGGGCGAGTTTGGAACCGCCGTATTGCTCCGCCTCGCGGCGATCCCGTTCTCCCCGTTTGCGGGAGTTTTCGGCATCGGCGAGTGCGCGCATGAAACGGTCGCGGAAGTCGTCACGCTCCGCGCGCAACACTTCCAGTTCATCCGGTTCCGATGCGAAATCGAAGTCCGTCAAATCAAACTCAGCCTCGGCCAATTCCGGGTTCTCTGCTTTGGCTGCCTGTTCTTTGGCCATCTCGTCGTTCCTTGTGTCACTCATTTCATCTTATCCTCTTGACCGGTCGGATATCAGCCGACCAACCAATTGCGCCGTATAGTCAACGATGGGAACGATACGAGCATAATTCAACCGCGTCGGACCAATCACACCAACGGCGCCAATGATCTTTCGATCAGCGTTCATATAGGGAGAGACGACGAGAGACGACCCCGAAAGTGAAAACAACTTGTTTTCCGAACCGATGAAAATGCGTACTCCTTCACCTTGCTCAGTCAGTTCCAGAAATTCAGCGATGTCGCGTTTCCGTTCGAGGTCGTCAAACAACTGACGAATTCGATCGAAATCCAACGCCTCAGAAGACCCGTCAAGAAGGTTCGCGCGCCCTCGGACTATAAGGCGCTCGCTTTGCTCGCCCGCATTCTCCCAAAGAACGAGGCCCGTTTCGACCAATTCGCGTGCAAGACGGTCAATCTCCTGTCTGCGTACGTTGATTTCGACGCCGACGGATTGACGCAATTCCGACAGCGTTTTTCCCTCAGCGAGTGCATTGAGGAAATTCGCCGCCTCGCGCATGGATGAGGGTGTCTGACCGGGCGGTGGCGTGAAAACGCGGTTCTCCACATGGCTATCAGCAAAGACGAGAACGACCAGAGCACGATCCGCGCTCAGGCTGACAAATTCGATGTGTTTGATCGGAGCCTCGTGTTTCGGGGTGAGAACAAGACTGGCGCCCTGTGTGATGCCCGAAAGGGCAGACCCAACCCTGTCGAGCAATCCCGTGACACCGGATTGGTTGCCGCCGGTTGTCGCGTCAATGCGATTGCGATCCTCGAGCGCCACTTCACCGACCTCCAGAAGACCATCAACAAACAGCCTCAGCCCTATCTGGGTCGGGATACGACCGGATGATGTGTGCGGGCTACCAAGAAGGCCCAGATATTCCAGATCCTGCATGACGTTGCGGATGGTTGCCGCGCTTACGCTTTCGGTCATGCTGCGCGTCAAAGTTCGCGACCCGACAGGATCGCCTGAGGCAAGGTATGCCTCCACCACACGACGAAATACCTCACGCGAACGATCATTCATCTCGGAGAGGATGGCGGTTTGTGAGGTAAGATCTGGCATCATTTAATCTCTTGAGACGGCATTACAGAGTAGGAACTTAGGACGCCATTCGTCAATGATGCTTGCATCCTTGTTGTCAGGGTGGGTATCTGAGGCAAATATGGAAAGAAGGAGCCGTCATGCGACCGTCAGGTAGAAGTTTGGATCAGATGCGCGACGTGTCCATTGAGGTGGACGTGATGAAACATGCCGAAGGATCCTGTCTGATCAGGATGGGAGAGACGCATGTGCTCTGCTCTGCGTCAATCGAAGACAAGGCGCCGCCGTTTCTCAAGAATACCGGTCAAGGGTGGGTCACGGCAGAATATGGGATGTTGCCCCGCGCCACGAATACGCGCAATCGCCGGGAGGCGGCCACAGGCAAGCAATCGGGACGAACACAGGAGATTCAGCGGTTGATCGGTCGCGCGCTGCGCGCGGGGGTTGATCGTCGCGCCTTGGGTGAGCG
>NZ_JAKDLJ010000199.1 GCF_030452865.1 Pseudorhodobacter sp. | reverse complement strand
ATTTGCCAGGCCAGTTCCTCCACCAGCTTGTCCTTCATCTTCTCCAACTCTGCCACACCGGCCTTCACCAGCGCGATGCGTTCGGCCAAAGGTCGCGCCGCCCAAGGCTTTTGCGCTGTGCGGGCGTGGGCGGCGGCGGCCTGTGCCTCCGGCATCGTCAGGGGTGTGCGGGTGGCATAGGTGCTGCCATCGACAGGGGAGATCAGGTGAATATCAGCGGTCATCATATCCTCAGGGTGGTTCGGTGAGATCAGGCGCGTTCCATCAGGCGGGCGAGTTCAAAATCGGTGACGACGCGGTTGTGTTCAGAAACCTCCCACATCGCGGCATGATGATAGTGGGCAATGACATCCTCGCCGAAAGCCGCGTTCAACATCGCGGATGCTTTCATCCGCGCCGCCGCTTCACCCAGGGTTGCAGGCAGCGGGCGGGTGCCCGCACTTTGGTACAGATCGCCGCTCAATTCCGGTTCCAGTTCCAGCTTGCGCTCAATCCCGTCAAGCCCTGCGGCCAGTAGCGCGGCCATTGCAACATAGGGGTTCAGATCGGCGCCACCGATGCGGCATTCGACGCGAATCCCTTTGGTGCCTTCGCCGCAAACGCGGAAGCCGGCCGTCCTGTTGTCGCAACTCCATACTGCTTTGGTTGGCGCGAACATGCCCACGGTAAAGCGTTTGTAGCTGTTGACATAGGGTGCCAGGAAAACCGTGATGTCCTGAATATGCGCCAACTGTCCGGCAAGAAAATGGCGCATCAGGTCGGACATGCCATGTGCGCCTTTGGCATCCTGAAACGCCGGTTTGCCCTTTTTCCACAGTGATTGATGCACATGGCTGGAACTGCCGGCGCGGCGATGATCATATTTTGCCATAAAGGTCACCGAATGACCGTTGGCCCAGGCGATTTCCTTGGTCGCCTGCTTGGTGATCACATGATTGTCCGCCGTATCCAGCGCGTCGGAGTATCGGATGTTGATCTCCTCTTGCCCCGCATCCGCCTCTCCCTTGGAACATTCCACCGGGATGCCCGCGCCATAAAGCCCGTTGCGCAAGGCGCGCATGACGCCTTCTTCCTTGGTGGTCTGGAAGATCTGGTAATCCTCATTATGTGCGGAAATTGCTTGCAGATCACGGATCTGGCCGGTGCGCTGATGGCAGTTGCGCAACTCCTCATAGGAGTTCTCGAACAGGTAAAACTCCAGTTCTGTCGCCATCATCGCATCAAACCCCAAGGCATTGGCGCGCGCGACCTGACGTTTCAGGATCGCGCGGGGGGAGTGGGGGACATCCTGATGGGTATGATGGTCAAGCAAGTCACAAAGCACCAGTGCGGTGCCTTCCAGCCAGGGAATGCGCCGCAACGTCGCCATATCGGCTTTCATCACATAGTCGCCATAGCCTGCCGCCCATGAGGTGGATTTATAGCCCTGAACCGTGTTCATCTCCATATCGGTGGCAATGAGGTAGTTGCAGCAATGAGTCTCCTGCCAGGCACTGTCGAGAAAATTCTGCACATGGAACCGCTTGCCGATCAGGCGGCCCTGCATGTCCACGCCTGCGACGATGACAGTATCAATCTCACCCGCGTTCGCAGCTTTCTTCAGATCGTCAAGGCTCAGATTTCCCGGCACGTCCATTCCCTCCCTCGCGCGACCCGATCACCCCGTCGCACATGACCAATTGGTCAAAACGCTAACGCCGCAGGTTCAAGAAAACCAGCCCTGAAATGCAGCGGGAAGCGGGTTTCAATAGCCACGCACCCGGTTGACCAGATGCAGGAACGGCTCGCCTGCCTCACCGCGCCGGATGTTCTCGACCACGACGCGCGAGGCGCTCAATGGCCGTGTTTCGGCGGCAACATGCGGTGTGACGGTGACCTGCGGGTGCGCCCAGAACGGGTGATCCTGTGGCAATGGCTCAACGCGGAACACATCCAGCGTTGCATGACCGATCCCACCCGAGGTGAGTGCGGCCAGCAACGCCGCGTCGTCAATCAACGCGCCGCGTCCGGGGTTGAGGATCACAGCACCTTTCGGCAGCCAGGCCAGCGTTTCGGCGTTCAGGATATTCTCGGTTTCAACGGTTTTCGGCAGCAACAATACGGCAATTTGTGCCTTTGCAAGTGCGGCCTGCAAGCCATCGCGGCCATGATGTGTTTGCAGGCCGGGGATGTGCTTCTCCGAACGGCTCCAGCCCGTAACGGGGAACCCGAGCGCCTGCAACGCCTGCGCGCATTGCTGCCCCAACGCACCAAGACCGAGCACGGTGACCGGGCGTTCGCTGGCAAGCGGCGGACAGGCCGGATCCCAGACGCGGTCGGGGTTGACGATGTGGCGATCCATGCCGAGGTGATGGCGCAGTGTGTGGCCGACGACCCATTCCACCATCCCGGCAGTCAGCGCCGGGTCCACCATGCGACAAAGCGGCTGCGTCAGCGTCGGGTTGCCAACAATCCTTTCAACCCCGGCCCAAAGGTTCAGCACCGCTTTGCAGCGGGTGAAGGGTGTGAAATCCTCAATCTCGCCGCCGGGGGCGAAGACGATATAATCCACCAGCGCAGGGTCGGGGCAGTCTGGTGAAAGGGTGGCGTCAAGCCCCGCTTCCGTCAGCGCGCGGCGCAAAGGTGCCTCATAGGTCGGCCATCGGGACGCGCCTGCTGCGAAGTAGATTGTGACCATGCTTGCCCTCTATGCTCCGCCCGGCTGCCAGTGTTTGCCGAGTATAGGTATTTTTACCAAGATGAAATGGGAATTGGCGTTGATTTCATCTTGGTCCAAATACCTGATTCGACGCGTGATGTCAGCGCGGTCGATGAATATGGGCGCTTTGTATCAGCCCGAAGGCCGCCATCAACACCAACATGGACGAGCCCCCATAAGATACCAGCGGCAAGGGCACACCTACGACCGGTGCCAACCCCATCACCATCAACATATTGATAGCGAAATAGAAAAAGAATGTGGCGGCAATGCCAAGCGTGACAAGGCTGGCGAAGCGGTCCTTGTTCTGGATCGCGCTGGAAATGCAGAAGGCCAGAACCAGCGTATACAGGATCAAAAGTGAGAATGCTCCGACAAAGCCGAACTCCTCCGCCAGGGTGGTGAAGATGAAGTCGGTGTGTTTTTCCGGCAGGAAGTTCAACCGGCTTTGGGTGCCCTGCATGAAGCCGCGCCCGGCCCAGCCACCCGACCCCAAGGCGATCTTTGCCTGGCTGATGTGATAGCCTGCGCCCAAAGGGTCGCTTGAGGGATCGAGAAACGTGTCGATCCGGCGATACTGGTAGTCTTTCAACAATTGCCAGTCCGTGCCGCGCGACGAGATCACCGCCGTAATTGCGCCGCCAAGCAGCGCCGCGACCGCCCCGAAATAATACCAGCTTACGCCGGCGCAGAACATAACGACCGCGCCGCCGAACATCAAAAGCAAAGCGGTGCCAAGGTCCGGTTGGCCCAGAACCAGAACCGTTGGCAGCAGGATGATCGCGACCGGGATCATCACCCAAACCGGGCGCGAGGTCTTGCGGATGTCGAGCCAGTCATAATAGGCCGCAAGCAGCATGACCAGGGTGATCTTTGCCAGTTCAGACGGTTGCAACCTGATCGGCCCCAATTCGATCCAGCGCTGCGCGCCCATACCGACCGAGCCGAAAAACTCCACCGCCACCAGCAACATGATCGAAAGCCCGTAAGCCAATCCGGCGAGGTTGCGCCAGAACCAGATTGGCACGAAGCCGACAAAGAACATCACGCCGAGCCCAAGGATGAAGCGTTTGATTTGCGGTTCCGCCCACACTTCCAGCCGGCCACCGGCGACGGAATACAGCATCAGGAACCCCACCGAGGCGATTGCCGTGAGCAGAACCACCAGCGGCCAGTTGACATGCAGGATCTTGGCGGCACCGGTCGGGACGGTTTTCAGGCGGTATTCCAGAAAGCTCATGCGCGGGAGCTTTCGGGCAGATGGCCTTCGGCATCTCGCAGGATCAGCTTCTTGTGCATGGTCTCAATCCGGTTGCGCTGTGACGCCGGGTAGGCTGAAAGTGGTGGCAACCCGTCGCTCATGGCGCGCAGCAGGAAATCGCGCACGATCGGCCCCGCGACCGCAGAGCCGCCGCCGCCATGTTCCACCACAACAGCCGCTGCATAGCGCGGTGCGTCATAGGGGGCAAAGCCGACAAACAGTGCATGGTCGCGCCGGTCCCACGGTAGGTTTGCGTTGCTGATCACCCCACGCGCCCGTTCGGCGGCGGAGATATTGCGCACCTGACTGGTGCCTGACTTCCCCGCCATCCGCAGCGCCTTGTCGTCGATGCGCGCCGAATAACCGGTGCCGCGTTGACTGTTGCTGACGGAGTACATGCCTTCCCGGACCGCCTTGAGGAATTGCGCGCTCATCGCCAGATCGGGTGCTGCCTCAACCGGCGTTGCAATGTCATTGATGCTGTGGATCAGCCGGGGAGTGACGGCTTTGCCGCTCGCGATCCGCGCTGTCATCACGGCAAGTTGCAAAGGTGAGGTCAGAACGAAACCTTGCCCGATAGAGGCGTTGACGGTGTCGCCGATCACCCAGTCCTTCTTGTACCGTTCCAGCTTCCATTGCTTGTCCGGCATCAACCCGTCGGTGATCGCCGACATCGGGATGTCGTGGCGCACCCCAAGGCCGAGTTTGCGCCCGGCTTCGGCAATCGCATCAATGCCAACCTTCAGCGCGATGTCATAGAAATAGACATCACAGCTTTCCGTCAAAGCGCGTTCAAGCGTGACACGGCCATGACCCGCCCGTTTCCAACAGTGGAATTTACGGCCGCCAACCTCATAATGGCCGGGACAGTTGACCGATGTGTTGGCGTTGATCACCCCGGCTTCCAGCGCCGCGAGTGCCGTCACCATCTTGAAGGTGGAGCCGGGCGGATACGCCCCCTGCACCGATTTATTCGCCAGCGGGCGGTGGTCATTTTCCGTCAAGATGTTGTAATCGGAATAGGAAATTCCGCGTACGAACATATTGGGGTCAAACGAGGGTGCCGAGCTGATGGCGATGATATCGCCATTGGTCACGTCGATAATCACGCCCGCCGCAGATTCCTCACCCAGTCGCGCCTGCGCATAGTTTTGTACATCTGCATCAATCGTCAGGCGAATATCGGCACCGGCATCGCCTTCCTGCCGACCGAGTTCGCGCATGATGCGGCCGACAGAATTCACCTCCACCCGCCGGTTGCCGGCTTTGCCGCGCAGGGTGCTTTCCATCCATGTTTCAACCCCGATCTTGCCGATCTGAAACTTGGGCGTTTGCAGCAGTGGGTCCGGTTCATCCAGCTTGGCCAGATCACTGTCGCTGACGGGGCCGACATAGCCGACAACATGCGCGAAATCGGTATCGCGCGGATAGATGCGACTTAAGCCCACTTCGGGCGACACACCCGGCAGCGCAGGCGCATTGATCGCGACTTTCGACACGTCCTGCCAATTCAGCCGGTCGGCCACGATAATCGGCAACGGGCTGCGGCGGCGTGCCTCTTTCATCGCCCGCTCAAAATCCTCGGGAGAGATCGGCAGCAGCCCCGACATGCGGTTGAGCACATCTTCGACATTACCGGCATCATCACGGCTGATCACCACGCGGTAATTCTGCTCATTCCCGGCAATAGGCTTGCCATTGCGGTCATTGATCAACCCGCGCGCCGGTGGAATCAACCGGATAGAGATGCGGTTATCCTCGGCCAGCAGGCGGAATTCATCGGCCTGATCAATCTGCATATGGCGCATACGCGCGCCGAGCACTGCGACAACAGCGAACATCGACCCACCAAGGAACAATCCGCGCCGGGTGACCTTTTTTGCGCTTTCATCGGTGTCTTTGGCTGATCTTCTCATAGCCGTTTTCCCATTGCGTCAATTTCGCCGGTTGATGGTTTGCGCAGGTTGAGAACGCTGCGCAGCAACCACACAATAACAGGATACATCAGGATTGAACCTATCGTTTGCGTGATCGCAAAACCGAATCCCGGCTGCGTCATGAAAGAAATGGCGAAAACAAGCCGATAAGCCAGAAGCATCGCAACCATAACCCCGGCAATCAGCAGCCATTCCGCCGCGATCCCCAATTCCCGCGTCAGCGCTGAACGGGCGCGCAGAAACTCCGTCGCCAGCACGACAATCGCGGTCCACAACCCCGGTGGGCGCATCAGAATCATGTCCTCGGCAAGCACAACGGCGGCGATCAGTGCAACCGGCAAATGGTCGGGGCGCTGTGTGACCCAAGCCAGCATCAGGCACAGCAGCAGGTCAGGGCCGGGCCAATCCCCGGCAACGCTGCCCAAGGGCAACAGGCGCAGAAACAGCAAAGCCACGGCGATGACAATAAAGGCGAGCCGATAGATCCAGACCGAATTGCGCAATGAATGCAGCATCATTGCCCCGCGATAGCAGGGGCTTCGGACGGGACTTCGGTCTGTACCGCAGGCGCCGCACCGCTTGGAACCGCAATCAGGCTACCCGCATCGGTGATCGG
>NZ_JAKDLJ010000198.1 GCF_030452865.1 Pseudorhodobacter sp. | reverse complement strand
CCTGCACCTCATCCAACCCGTAAATACAGGCCAGCGTGTTGATGCCGCCAATGTTCATCGCGCAAGATCCGCAAATCCCTTCGCGGCAGGAGCGGCGGAAGGTCAGCGTCGGATCAATCTCGGTTTTGATCTTGATCAGCGCGTCGAGCATCATCGGGCCGCAGGTGTCCATATCGACGAAATAGGTGTCAACGCGCGGGTTTTCGCCATCATCGGGCGACCAGCGGTAAATCTGGAACTTGCGCAGGTTGCTGCCGCTCGGTTTCGGCCAGGTCTTGCCGGTGCGGATAGTGGAGTTTTTGGGCAGGGTGAATTGAACCATCGGTCCCTCTCCTTAAATTATTCTGGTTGTGGGGGGCGGGGCATCGGGCTGCCACCGGGTAAACAGGACATCCATCAGGCGCGGCGCGCCGCCGCCACGGCCATCGCCGGTCATCCGCAAGACATCGCGGAATTCAAGACCGGCATCGGCCAAGCGGGTGATCAGGTGACTGGGTGGGGCGATTCCGGCAAAACGCTGGGTCAGCGACATTTCCAAGATGACGAAATCGGTGCGCAGAAGGGTTAGGGCCGCCCCCGACAGCACCTCATGCTCAAAACCTTCGGTGTCTATTTTCAGGCCAAGCCGACCCTGAAACTCCGCTGCAATCGCATCAAGCGTCGTCACAGGAACCTCACGCTGCTCCATGCGGGTAAACTTGGCGGCAAGCTGGTCGGTGCGGGTGCGCAGGCTGGCCATGGCACCTTGTTCGCCCTTGTCGGAATGTGGAATATGCAAGGTCAGCGCGCCGGGTTCCGCCCCCAGTGCGGTTTCAAAGAAACGGGCTTTGGCGGGGGCTTCCGGCGATTTCAACGCCACACGCGATTCCGCGCGCGGGTCGATCAGGGCGAATTGCGCATTCGGGAACGCCTCATACAGGAAGGGCGTACCGGTATCGACGCCGATATCGAACACCACATCCGGGGTAAGGCCGAAACTTTGCAGATGTTTCGCGGTGGATTTCTCCGCCATCGCCACCAGACCTTTGCGCCGCAAGAAGCGGTTTACCATGGCGCGGTCAAGCTGGGGTTCGTCCTGCGCCATCCGTCAGCCTCTCCAACCCGGTTGAAACGCCAATGGCCGCGCCGGCATCTGCCCCGAGGCATTCAGCACACATTGATTATAAACCGCCTCCGGGTCACGGCCCAAAAGGTAATCGGCGCTGAGGTCAACCCGAACGCGGCTGCGGGCCTTGCCGTTGCCGATCCCCACCGCCACCTCGCCATGCGGACCGGAGGCATCGCGCGCCCGGATCGCACATTGCCGTTCGGCTTGCGCCAGCGGGATCGGGCCGCAAGCAGTCAGGATCAGTAGGCAGGGCAGCAGCAGGAGCAGGCTTTGCGTCATATCGCCAGCCCCGGAATCCCGGCGCGCAACACGCATTGGATGGTGTTGGGACGTTGCAGGATCGTGGCAATGTTTTGCACTGTGCTGGTGCCAGCGCGGGTGCCGACATCGCGGGCGAGCGACAGGATCTCGTTGCTGTCGGCATTGTCGATCACGCAAATCGCGACCGCCTCGGCCTGTGGGCCGGGCAGACGTTGTTGCACCACCGGGAGCACCACCGATTTCGCAGCCGAACGTGCGACGGCATCCACCGGATTGGTGGTGCATCCGGCCAACAGGGCAATCAGGGCGAGTTTGCGAATCATGCGCCTAGCCTTTCACCAAACGGACACCATGACGCAGCAGGCAGGAACGGGTCTCAGCGCGGCGCAGGATGGCGCGCGCTGTGGTGCGGGTTGCGGCGTTAGGCGCGCGGTCAATTGCGGCTTGCAGGCTGTCAATCTCCGCCGTGCTGGCGTTTCCGGCCACACAATCGGCAATCCGTGGCATCAGATATTGCGGCGCGGTTCCAACCAATGACGCCGCAACCACCGCTTTCGCCCGTTGCAAGGGTGTGTCGGGCATCGCACCGTTGCCGGCGCAACCGGCAAGCAGGCCCACCACAGCGAGGGGCGCGGCGTATTTCATCAATACACCCGCTTCATCGGCACGATCCGTTTCAGATCAATGCCGCCATCCTTCTGCTTTGTCAGCGGTTCGGTATGGACCGGGCGATAACTTAGTTTCACCTTGTTGCCATCGACATGCGCAAGCGAGTGGATACGCCAGTTGGCATCATCACGGTCGGGATAATCCTCATGCGCGTGGGCACCGCGCGATTCCTTGCGCGCCTCTGCCGCCACGATTGTCGCCAAAGCGCAGGGCATCAGGTTGCACAGCTCCAGCGTCTCCATCAGATCGGTATTCCACACCAGCGAGCGGTCGGTGACATGCAGATCGTCGAGTTTCGCGGCAATCGTCGTCATCTTCTTCACGCCGTCCGCCAGCGTCTTGTCGGTGCGGAACACCGCTGCATCGGCCTGCATGGTTTTCTGCATCTCCATCCGCAATTCCGCTGTTGGCGTGCCGCCGCTGGCGTTGCGGATCCTGTCGAACCGTTCAAGGATTTTGTCGACATGGGCGGTATCCACGGCATGCGCCCGCGCTTTCGGGTCCAGAATCTCGCCCGCGCGGATCGCGGCAGCGCGGCCAAAGACCACAAGGTCGATCAAGGAGTTGGAGCCGAGACGGTTCGCGCCATGCACCGAAGCGCAACCTGCCTCCCCCACCGCCATCAGGCCGGGGAACACCGCATCGGGCTTGTCCTTGGTCGGGTTCAACACCTCGCCAAAGTAGTTCGTCGGAATGCCGCCCATATTGTAATGCACAGTGGGCAATACCGGGATCGGCTCTTTCTGCAAGTCCACGCCGGCAAAGATGCGCGCTGATTCCGAAATGCCCGGAAGCCGCAGGTCGAGGGTTTCTTTCGGCAGATGGTACAGGTTCAAATGAAGATGGTCCTTGTTCGGCCCCACCCCGCGCCCTTCGCGAATTTCAATTGTCATGCAGCGCGAAACCACGTCGCGGCTGGCCAGATCCTTATAATGCGGGGCATAGCGTTCCATGAACCGCTCGCCTTCGGAGTTGGTCAGATAACCGCCTTCGCCGCGCGCGCCTTCGGTAATCAGACAGCCGGCGCCGTAAATCCCGGTCGGGTGGAATTGCACGAATTCCATATCCTGCAACGGCAGACCGGCGCGGGCAACCATGCCATTGCCGTCTCCGGTGCAGGTATGGGCCGAAGTGGCGCTGAAATAGGCACGGCCATAGCCGCCGGTGGCCAACACCACCATCTTGGCGTTGAACACATGCATGGTGCCATCGTCCAGCTTCCAGCAAACGACACCGGTGCAGCGGCCATCGGTGATGATCAGGTCAAGGGCGAAATACTCAATAAAGAACTCCGCCTTTTCTTTCAGGCTTCGGCCATAGAGCGTGTGCAGGATCGCGTGGCCGGTACGGTCAGCGGCGGCACAGGTGCGCTGCACCGGTGGGCCTTCGCCAAACTCGGTGGTGTGGCCACCAAAGGGGCGCTGGTAAATCTTGCCCTCTTCGGTGCGCGAAAACGGAACGCCGTAATGCTCCAACTCATAGACCGCTTTGGGGGCTTCGCGGGTCAGATATTCCATCGCGTCCATATCGCCAAGCCAGTCAGACCCTTTAACGGTGTCATACATATGCCACTGCCAATTGTCCGGCCCCATGTTCGACAGGCTGGCGGCAATCCCGCCTTGTGCGGCGACCGTGTGGCTGCGGGTCGGGAACACCTTGGTCACGCAAGCTGTGCGCAAGCCCTGTTCTGCCATGCCGAGCGTGGCGCGCAGCCCCGCACCACCCGCGCCGACCACGACGACATCATATTCATGGGTTTCATATTCATAGGCGGTCATAGTCGTACACCCTTTTCAACTGTCTTGCGCAGGCACTTTGCAACGGAAAGCACCGCCGCGCGGACTGCGTTTGTCTGTACAGAGGCCAGCGGCCCCAGCTTTTCGGCTCTCATCAGACAATCCCGATATGCCGTGTCAAAAGTCATCGCCGGTCACAACGCCATGCGGACCAGCGCAAAAATCCCGGCTGCCGTGATCGCATAAGAGAGTGAGATCGCAAGGATCACCAAGCCCTTGCGCATCGACCCTTTTGCATAATCCTCGATCATCATCGTAGCACCCTTGGCGAAATGCTGCATCCCGACGAACAGCACCAATCCGGTCAGAATCGCAACGAACGGCTGGCCGAAGGTCGCCACAACCTCCTCCCGCGTGCCGCCAAGGGCCGCACCGAAAATGTAGATCCAGGTCGGCACCATGAAGGCCAGCGCCACGGCGGAAACCGTCATATACCAGTGATGTTCGGTGCCGCTACGGGCGGAGCCGTTGCCAACGGCGCGTTTGCGGTCTGTCAGATAACGCATGATCGCCCTCTTATTGCACGATGATGATGGTGATGATGGTCAGGATGACCGAGCCGCCAAGGCAGGCCCAGCCCAGCTTTTCCGCAGTCGCAATATCCAACCCGTGGCCCGCATCAAAGTACAGATGCCGCAAGCCGGCAAGGTAATGATACCAAAGCCCGAGGGCCGAGCAGGCAAACACCAGATCGCCGAACCACGAGGTTGCCACCGCATTTGCTGTCGCAAATGCCTCCGGCCCGGTCGCCGCCGCCACCAGCCACCAAACCGCAAGCAGGGTGCCGACGATCAACCCGTTGCCCGTAATCCGCGTCAGGATCGAGGTCATCGAGGTAAGCTGTGGGCGGTAAATCTGAAGATGCGGCGAAAGTGGGCGTTCGACCCGCTTTGGCCCCGACTGGCTTGCCCCGGCCTGCGTTGCGTTATTCATGCTGTTTCCCTCGTGGCTGCGCCCTGCGGGATCGGCGCGCGGGGCTTGCTGCTGTTCTCTATGAATAGCGTATTTCCCCCCCAAGTCACGCCTTGAGAGCGGGGAATGCAAGTGTTTTCAATGCTGCAAGTGCAGAAAAAGACCTATGTGATCACATGAAGGTATTTGTGATCACGAATATCCTGGCGCGAATGCGGAATTCGGCGGTGAACGAAATCCTCGCGATTTTTGTGATCACAAAATTGGATCGTCACTTATTCCGGCATCAATGCCCAATAATCGAGGTCGAGCAACACCGAGGGATCATATTTTCCATCTGCACCGCGCAAGACAAATGGCGTCGCGCCATGTTTCACCGCGACCAACCGCAGGCGGATTGCCCCGACACCGGGCGCGGCTGTTTCCGCCTTCTCCAACACTTCCGACCACGCCCGCACCGTATCTCCGGCAAAGCACGGGTTGGCGTGGGCGCCCGCGTTCAATGCCACGATCATCTGCGCATTGGCCAAACCATTGAACGACAGCGCCCGCGCAAGGCTGATGATATGGCCACCATAGATCAGTCGCCGCCCGTCGTCCCGCTGAGTCGCGTCGAAATGTACCTTGGCGGTGTTCTGCCACAGGCGCGTGGCCATCATATGCTCGGCTTCCTCAATCGTCACACCGTCCACATGGTCGATCTGTTCGCCAATCGCGTAATCGCCCCAGCGATGCGCCTCCCCCGCCTGGCTGAAATCATAGCGAGTGAAATCAAGGCCGTGGGGAATGATTAACCGTTCGGGCGCGACAGATCCGGGCAGCGCCGGGATCACGGGTTCCGGCGCAGGCGTATCGCGGTTCTTGCGGACCATCACCCAGCGCACATAGTTCAATACTTCCTCCTCGCGCTGGTTCAGCCCCCGCGTGCGGACATAGACGACGCCGGATTTCCCGTTGGAATTCTGTTTCAACCCGATCACCTCGGATTGCGCGTGCAGCGTGTCGCCGGGATACACCGGCAACAGCCAACGCCCATCGGCATAGCCGAGATTCGCCACCGCGTTGAGCGAGATATCCGGCACGGTTTTGCCGAAAACCGTGTGAAAGGCGATCAGATCATCCAGCGGCGACCCCTCCAACCCGCAATTCCCGGCAAAATCGTCCGAGGAATACAGGGCATGCCGCGCCGGATACAGCGCATGGTAAAGCGCGCGCTCGCCTTCCGCCACCGTGCGCGGCGTTGCATGGTGGATCACCTCGCCCAAGCGGTAATCCTCAAAAAAGCGGCCGGGGTTGGTTTTCATCGCGGTGGTCCTTGGAAGTCGGGTGCGCTGAAGCACACCCTACGCATCGTGGGAAGGGTGTGCTTCTGCGCATTTATGCCGGGTTCAATGCTGGCCGAGCTTGGTTTCGGGCGTATAAATACCCGGCGCTTCTTTCACCACCGCTTGCCCGCAGCGCATCACGCCCTTGCCCGCGTCCCAGGCATAGCTGGGGGAGCCGTGCAATTCCCAGCCCTTGTTCAATGCATCCGTGACCTTGTGGCAAAAGGCAGCGTTGTCGTCTTCGGTGAGCAGTCGGTAAAGTTTCATGGCTTATCCAAACGGGTTGTAGCCGAGCCAGCTATGCACGGCGGCGGCGATGGCAAACACAACCACGGCAGCAATGACCGCCGTGATTTCCTTCTTGATCGGAACCTCGTGATAGGGGCCGGGGGGTGCCACGCGGTTCAGCACGATCACCTCAGCCAGCGCCCAGATGAACATGCCGCCGAACAG
>NZ_JAKDLJ010000197.1 GCF_030452865.1 Pseudorhodobacter sp. | reverse complement strand
GGATATGTCTCCTGCGTGACGGATTGTCCCTTCGATGGTGCGGTCGCGCCGTCGGCGGTGGCGAAAACCGTGGCGGCGCTGCGTGATCTCGGTTGCCGGGAGGTCAGCCTTGGCGACACTATCGGACGCGGCACGCCGGAACGGATTGATGCGATGCTGGCAGCGGTGCTGGAGGTGTTGCCAGCGGAGCGGTTGGCTGGGCATTACCATGACACCAACGGACGGGCGCTGGACAATATCGGCGTCTCGCTGGCGCGAGGATTGCGGGTGTTTGATGCTGCGGTTGGCGGGCTTGGTGGTTGCCCCTATGCCCCGGGTTCGGCGGGCAATGTCGCAACCGAACGTGTCGACGCCTATTTGGTGCAGAATGGGTATTCGACAGGGCTGGATGCGGATGTGCTGGCGATGGGTGCCAGCCTCGCCCATGCAATGCTGGCGGCCTGAAGGGGTTGTTATATGCGTTTTGACACGATCACCGTTGCCATTGATCCGCGCGGCGTGGCGCGACTGACGCTGAACCGTCCGGAGAAACGCAACGCGATGTCGGCGCAGATGATCGCCGAACTGACAGCGGCGGCGGGCCAATTGGGCGCGGATGTGACAGTGCGCGTGGTCGTATTGGCGGCAGAAGGCGACAGCTTTTGCGCAGGCGGTGATCTGGCGTGGATGCGCGACCAGATGGAAGCTGATGCCGCGACGCGTGCCGATGGTGCGCGCAAACTCGCGATGATGTTGGCGGCGCTCAACAATCTGCCAAAACCGTTGATTGGCCGGGTGCAGGGGCAGGCTTACGGCGGCGGTGTCGGGCTGATGTCGGTCTGTGATGTGGCAATCGGTGTCTTAGGCGCACGCTTTGGCCTGACGGAAACCCGGCTTGGCCTTATCCCCGCGACCATCGGCCCCTATGTGGTGGCGCGGATGGGGGAGGCGATGGCGCGACGGGTGTTCTTTTCCGCCCGTCTGTTTGATGCCGACGAAGCCGTTCGCCTTGGCCTGCTGGCCCATGTGGTTGCCCCCGATGATCTTGAAACGGCAGTGGAGGCGGAGGTCATGCCATACCTCGCCTGCGCGCCGGGGGCGGTGGCCGAGGCGAAGGCGCTGATCCGAATGCTGTCGCCGATGCCCGATACCGCACAGATCGAGGCGAGCATCACGGCGCTTGTGACCCGATGGGAAAGCGATGAGACCGCAGAAGGCATTGCTGCGTTCTTTGCCAAAACCAAACCCGGATGGGTGCGGCAATAAGCTGATTCCGCCATATAATTTACCTTTTTGGTAGGTTATTCAGCGCGGCGTTTTGCCCCTGAATTCTTACGACCTTCGGTTGACCCCGGCAGGGGGGCAGAGTAAACGAAGCCAAGGGGTTCGCTGCCGGATACGGTCGCGGGCCTGCAAGCTGCCAGCGTAAGGAGCATCTTCGTGGACCATCTTCTCCGGGAATATCTGCCGATCCTTATCTTTCTGGCCATCGCAATCGGCCTTGGGCTGGTTCTGATTCTGGCCGCTGTCGTATTGGCCGTGCGCAACCCGGACCCGGAAAAAGTGTCGGCTTACGAATGTGGCTTCAACGCCTTCGATGACGCCCGGATGAAGTTTGACGTGCGGTTTTACCTCGTGGCGATCCTGTTCATCATCTTCGATCTGGAAGTGGCGTTCCTTTTCCCCTGGGCGGTGGCCTTCGGTGAAATTTCGATGGCAGCTTTCTGGTCGATGATGGTGTTTCTTGCCGTTTTGACGGTTGGCTTTGCTTATGAATGGAAGAAAGGGGCGCTGGAATGGGAGTGATGGCTGGCGGCAACACCGCGGGGGCTGATCTTGAGGTTTCGACCCAGGCCCTGAACCATGAATTGCAGGACAAGGGGTTCTTGCTGACCTCGACTGAGGATATCATCAACTGGGCGCGCACCGGGTCGCTGCACTGGATGACATTCGGGCTGGCTTGCTGCGCGATCGAAATGATGCATGTCGCGATGCCGCGCTACGATGCCGAACGCTTCGGCTTTGCGCCCCGTGCCTCTCCGCGCCAGTCGGATGTGATGATCGTGGCGGGGACATTGACCAACAAGATGGCCCCGGCGCTGCGCAAGGTTTACGACCAGATGCCAGAACCGCGCTATGTGATCTCGATGGGGTCATGTGCCAATGGCGGCGGCTATTACCACTACAGTTATTCGGTGGTGCGCGGCTGCGACCGCATTGTGCCGGTGGATATCTATGTGCCGGGTTGCCCGCCCACGGCAGAGGCGCTGCTGTATGGTATCCTGCAACTGCAACGCAAAATCCGCCGCACCGGCACCTTGGTCCGCTAAGAGGGGAATGATCATGACCGTCGCGCTGCAAGAGCTTGCCGCCCTTCTGGAACTGCGCCGCCCGGATGCCGTTGTCTCCACCAGCATTGTGTTGGGGGAGTTGACAGTGGAGGTGCAGCCACGCTTTCTGCTCGGTTTGGTGGAGTTTCTGAAAAACGATCCCAATGCGCAGTTTTCGACGCTGGTGGACATTACGGCGGTGGATTACCCGGAACGTGCGGCGCGCTATGACGTGGTGTATCACTTCCTGTCGATGTATCAAAACACCCGCATCCGGCTGAAACTGGCAGTCCGCGCGGATGAGATGGTGGCCTCGATCACCCCGGTCCATCCTTCCGCCAATTGGTTTGAGCGGGAGGTTTTCGATATGTTTGGCATCCTGTTTACCGGCCATCCGGACTTGCGCCGCATCCTGACCGATTACGGATTTCGCGGCCACCCTTTGCGCAAGGATTTCCCGACAACGGGATATACCGAAGTGCGCTATGACGAGGTGGAAAAGCGCGTGGTTTACGAACCGGTGACGCTTGTGCAGGAATACCGCCAGTTTGATTTCATGAGCCCGTGGGAAGGTGCGCAATATGTGCTGCCGGGCGATGACAAGGCCAAGGGTTGATCGCGTGACCAAGGCACCAACCATTCTTTTCTGTGTGGGGGCAACCAAAGCGGGCACGAGCTGGCTTTACGATTACCTTGCGCATCATCCGGGGTGCCACATGCGCTCCATCAAGGAGTTGCACTATTTCGACACGCTGGAGACAGGCGCATTTCGTCAGCAATTGGCCGTTCACCGCCGCTTTGCCGCACGCCTGCGTCAGCGTTTGCTGACCGCCACTGGCGATGGCTTGCGCCGGGCGACCGACAAAATGCAAGATGTGCTGGAATGGCAGGAGGTGTTGCAGGAAAAGGCGGAAAACGCCCCACGCTACCTGTCTTACCTGACCCAAGGCCGCAGCGATGAGGCGCTGGTTGCCGATATAACGCCCTCCTATGCCTTGTTGCCGGTCGCGCGGTTGCGGGCAATGGCTGCGCTGTCGCCTGATACGCGCTTCATCTACCTGATGCGCGACCCGATCGCGCGGCTTTGGAGCCATGTGCGGATGCTCGGCCGCCGCGCAGGTGTCGCGGGGGAGGCGTTTGCGAAATCCTGTTCCGATACGCTGGAGCAAGTGTTGAACGGGGCGCAAAGCAGCATGACGGAACGCGGCGATTATGCGGGCGCGCTGGCACGGCTGAATGCGGCGATTGCACCGGGCAAGCTGCTGGTGATGTTCATGGAGGAGATGCTGACGCCTAACGGGCTGGCGCGGCTCTGTGCCTTTCTGGGCATTGATTGTCAGCCAGCGAATTTCGACCAACCGGTGCATGTCGGCCCGGCTCTGGCAATGACCCTAGACCAAACACAGCGCGCGCGTGCCCTGTTGCACCCGCAATATGATTACATCGCCCGCCATTACCCGGATATTCCGGAAAATTGGCGCAGGAACATGGGTGAGGCCGCAAAATGATGGATGGCAATTTTGACGACGCGCTGACGGGCGAGCAGAAGATCCGCAACTTCAACCTTAACTTCGGCCCGCAACACCCTGCTGCGCATGGTGTTTTACGCCTTGTGCTGGAGCTGGACGGCGAGATTGTGGAGCGGTGTGACCCGCATATCGGGTTGCTGCATCGTGGCACCGAAAAGCTGATGGAAAGCCGCACCTATCTGCAAAACCTGCCTTATTTCGACCGGCTGGATTATGTGGCCCCGATGAATCAGGAACATGCCTGGTGTCTGGCAATAGAAAAACTTACCGGAACCGTGGTGCCCCGTCGGGGTCAGTTGATCCGGGTGTTGTTCTGCGAGATTGGCCGGGTGCTGAATCACCTGCTGAACGTCACCACACAAGCGATGGATTGTGGCGCGCTGACGCCGCCGCTCTGGGGGTTTGAGGAACGCGAAAAGCTGATGGTGTTTTATGAGCGGGCCTGCGGCGCGCGTCTGCACGCCGCGTATTTCCGCCCCGGTGGCGTGCATCAGGACCTTCCGCCCGACCTGATCGAAGATATTGACGCCTGGGCCGTGGCGTTCCCGCAGGTGCTGGTCGATATCGAACTTTTGCTGACGGAAAACCGGATTTTCAAGCAGCGCAATGCCGATATCGGCGTCGTGACGGAGCAGGAGATTCTGGAATGGGGATTTTCCGGCGTGATGGTGCGCGGGTCGGGCCTTGCATGGGATCTGCGGCGTTCGCAACCCTATGAATGTTATGACGAATTCGACTTCAAGATTCCGGTGGGCAAGAACGGCGATTGCTTTGATCGTTATCTTTGCCGGATGCAGGAAATGCGCGAGTCGACCTCGATCATCCGGCAAGCACTAGAAAAACTGCGCAAGGAGCCGGGCGAAGTGATGGCGCGCGGCAAGCTGTCGCCGCCGAAACGGACGGATATGAAAACCTCGATGGAGGCGCTGATCCACCACTTCAAACTTTACACCGAAGGTTTCCACGTCCCGGCGGGTGAGGTTTATGCCGCGGTGGAGGCACCCAAGGGCGAGTTTGGCGTTTATCTGGTGGCAGATGGCACGAACAAGCCCTACCGCGCCAAGATCCGCGCGCCGGGTTTCCTGCATTTGCAGGCGATGGACCATATTTCCAAGGGTCATCTTCTGGCGGATGTGGCTGCCATCATCGGAAGTCTTGATGTCGTGTTCGGGGAGATTGACAGATGAACCGTCGCATCGCGCTGTTGACTGCGATTGCCATCCCTTGCGCAATGCCCGCGCTGGCGGGCTATGTCGACAAACTCGCGCCGACCTCGCCGGTCTATCAGGCGGCAGAACAGGTGGCCAAGGATGGCTGCACCATAACTGCTGCCGACTGGACCGCGCTTGTGGTGTCACTCGATGGTACGGATAGCGATGGTATCTTTCATCTGAGCAAGATGAATGACGCCGGTGATGTCGAAATTGACAGTGCCACCCAGAGTTTCACGCTGAAAGGGGTTTTCGGATGCTGAACCGTGCCAAAACCCGCAGTGATCTGAACGCCCCAGCCGGCGGCCGCAACGCCGCCCGCATGAACGGAGTCGCCTGATGCTACGCCGCCTTTCCAAAGAACAACCCAGCGATTTCGCCTTCACACCGGCCAATCAGGCCTGGGCCGAAGGTCAGATCGCCAAATATCCGGAGGGGCGGCAAGCCTCTGCCATCATCTCGCTTTTGTGGCGGGCGCAGGAACAAACAGGGTGGCTGACCCGTCCGGCGATCGAGCATATCGCTGACAAGCTGGGAATGCCCTATATCCGGGCGCTGGAAGTGGCGACATTCTACTTCATGTTTCAGCTGCATCCGGTTGGTCGCATTGCAAATATCCAGATTTGCGGCACCACCTCCTGCATGATTTGCGGGGCGGAGGATCTGGTTGCAGTGTGCAAGGAACTGATCCATGAAAAACCGCATATGATCTCGGCCGATGGCAATTTTTCCTGGGAAGAGGTGGAATGTCTCGGAGCCTGTTCCAACGCGCCGATGGCCCAGATCGGCAAGGATTACTACGAAGATCTGACGCCTGCGATCCTGCGCGATCTGATCGCGCGGTTTGCCAAGGGTGAGGTTCCGGTGCCGGGGCCGCAGAACGGACGCTATTCCTCGGAACCCCTTGGCGGTTTGACCAGTTTGAAAGACCATGAGGCGGGGCGCAAGCCGCACAATGCCAGCGCACAGGCGGCGGTGGATATCGGTGACACGATTAAGCGGATTGACGGAACCGAGGTGCCGCTGCTGACGCCTTGGATCGCCAAGGATGCCACCAAGACTGCGAAGGCTGCCAAGATTCCGGCGGTGGAAGTGGCAACGCCCCCCACCAAACCGGCGGGCGATGCACCAAAAGACGTGGCGGTAGCGGTGATCGCGAAAAAACCCGCTGCACCGAAAGTCGCGATTCAGGCCGGGGCCAAGAACGTGACACCTGATGCTCAACCCTCAGTTGCCGGCACCAAACCAAAAGGTTTGAAAGCGGCGCGTGGCGGCAATCCTGATGATCTGAAACAAATCAAGGGCATCGGGCCAAAGCTGGAAAAACTTTGCAACAGCCTTGGCTTTTTCCACTTTGACCAGATTGCCGGTTGGACTGCGGACGAAATCGCATGGGTCGATGAGAATCTGGCTGGGTTCAAGGGTCGCGTCACCCGCGATACCTGGGTTGAACAGGCAAAAATCCTTGCGGCGGGTGGGACGACCGAGTTTTCCAAG
>NZ_JAKDLJ010000196.1 GCF_030452865.1 Pseudorhodobacter sp. | reverse complement strand
CCACCGACATCCTCCAGCGACAGTTTCGACAGAATCGCAACACCGTTATAACCCTTCTGCCCGCGCGCAACCATGTGCCGATAGCCCAGCGCCTGAAACTGCGCCGTCGGGATGCTTTCCACCGGGCTTTTACATTCCTGAAGGCACAGCACATCCGGTGCCTCCTCTCCCATCAGGCGTGCGACAAGACCTTCACGCAGACGGACCGAATTGATGTTCCAAGTGGCTAGGGTGAACGGCATTCTATGCTCCTGCTGCGGGTTGCGATACCGTAAGCCGCGCGCTTTGCGCACTCAACCCCCAGCGCAGTTTTCGCCCATCAAGGCAAAAAAAGACCGGGCACAAGGCCCGGCCAAGGTCCAACAGGGAGGATGCCGCGCCATTACCCCGACGCGACAAAGGGATCGTTCAACCAATATACGCTATAAACCCGCGATTTGTTCCCTACAGTTGTCGATTCTGGCAACAGTATGGCCTTCAGGCAACAAGTCGGTATCCGCCCGACTCCGTCACCAACAACCGCGCGTTGGAGGGATCGGGTTCAATCTTTTGCCGCAACCGGTAGATATGCGTCTCCAGCGTATGGGTCGTGACCCCGGCGTTATAGCCCCAAACCTCATGCAGAAGCACATCGCGCGCCACGACCTCGGACGATGCACGATAGAGAAACTTCAGGATATTCGTCTCTTTCTCGGTGAGTCGGATTTTCTTTTCCCTCTCGTCCAGCAGCATTTTCTGCGCTGGCTTGAAGGTGTAGGGGCCAAGCTGGAACACCGCATCCTCGGATTGCTCATGCTGGCGCAACTGCGCGCGGATGCGAGCCAGAAGCACCGGGAACTTGAACGGTTTGGTGATATAATCGTTCGCCCCGGCATCGAGACCCAGAATGGTGTCAGCGTCGGTGTCATGTCCGGTCAACATCAGGATCGGGCTTTTCACCCCCACCTTGCGCATCCGACGGCACAATTCGCGGCCATCAGTGTCGGGCAAGCCGACATCAAGAATGACCAGATCATAGAGCGCTGCCTTCGCTTTCTCCATCCCGTCGGCACCATTGGCCGCCTCGAAGACATCGAAATCCTCCGTCATGACCAATTGCTCGCTCAGTGCCTCGCGAAGGTCATCATCGTCATCCACCAAAAGAATCTTGCGCAATGCGGCCATTGTCCTGCTCCTTCTTTGTTGTGAAAGAGATGCGCCCGCCACACGCTTCCGACAAGATATGCGTCAAACTTCTCACGCTGACGTGTGGGTTTTGCAGGATATGTTTCAATTTCCGGTGGCGGCGGTTACATCAAAGACGGTGCAAAGAGGTGCTGCCATGGGACTTGGGCTGTCGACCGTCGAACGAATGACCCGCGCGCGGGGTGATTTGCGCATGGGTGTGCCGGTCTTGCTGCGAAATTGCAGGGATGCGTTGCTGATCGTTGCGGTTGAGTCGCTGTCGGACGAACGACTGGTGGCGATGCGAGGTCTTGGGCCGCTGCAACTGGTTCTGACGGCGCGGCGGGCCGAGACATTGAAAACCCCGGCCTATGACGGTGATCTGCTCCGCGTTGCGGTGCCGCATGGCGCGGGGCTGGACTGGCTGCGCGCGCTGGCCGACCCGGCAGATGATCTGCGCTTCCCGTTGAAAGGGCCGCTGCGCAGCTTGCGCGACGGGCCTGCGGCCCTGCATCGCGCTGCGATTGCCTTGACGAAATCGGCGCCGCTGTTGCCTGCGGTTGTCGCTGTCAGCGTGACCCCCGACCTCGCGGAGGCGGAGGCATTGACGCATTTGTCGCTGACGGAAATCCAACCGGAGTTGGATCGCGCCTCGCCGCTGCATCCCGTCAGTGCAGCGCGGGTGCCGATGGCAGCGGCGGGCGCTGGCCGGGTGCATGTCTTGCGCCCGGAGGACGGCGGGCCGGAACATTACGCGATTGAGGTCGGTCGCCCGGATCGCGACAAACCAGTGCTGGCCCGGCTTCATTCAGCCTGTTTCACCGGCGATGTGCTCGGCAGTCTGAAATGCGATTGCGGCCCGCAACTTCACGCCGCCTTGGCGCAAATGGGGGCGGAAGGCGCGGGCATCCTGCTGTATCTCAACCAGGAAGGGCGCGGTATTGGCCTTGCCAACAAAATGCGCGCCTATTCCTTGCAGGATCAGGGCTTTGATACCGTAGAGGCGAATCATCGGCTTGGATTTGAGGATGACGAACGCGATTTCCGAATCGGGGCCGATATCCTGCGCGAAATGGGGTTTTCCTCTGTGCGGTTGCTGACGAACAACCCGCGGAAAATCGCGATGATGGCCGCGGCGGGGATCACTGTGGCCGAACGGGTGCCGCTGCATGTCGGGCAAACCGATCAGAATGCCGCCTATCTTGCCACCAAAGCCGCCAAATCCGGGCATTTGCCATGAGTGTGCATGACCTTGTGCTGACCCCGACGGGCTTGCGGTTTGCCGGTCGGCGCTTTGCCTGTACCATCGGGCGTGGCGGCCTGACCCGTGACAAGCGCGAAGGCGATGGCGCGACACCGGAAGGGGTGCATCGGATTATCGGCATGTTCTATCGTCCGGACCGTTTGGGCGGCCAATCCTTGCCCGATTGGGCGCTGCCGATCCGGTTGGGCGACCAGTGGTCAGATGACAGCAACGACCCGGACTATAATCACCTTGTCCGCACGCCGCATCCTTTCAGCCATGAGGAGATGCGCCGCGCCGACCCGCTTTATGATCTGGTGATGATCACGGATTGGAACTGGCCTGATGCCCGCCCCGGCAAAGGGTCGGCAATTTTCCTGCATCGCTGGCGCAGGCCTGGGTTTCCAACAGCAGGATGTGTGGCATTCGGGCCTTCCGATCTGCTCTGGATCGCGTCACGGGTGCGGTTTGGCGCACGGCTGATCGTGCGGCGCTAACCGCGCACGAAATCCACCTCAAAAATCCCTGACCGCAGACGCATCAGCGTCACCCCGGTTTTCGCCTTCGCGGAGTCATACTCCATCCGGATCGTGATATTCTTGAGGTAAAGCGGCGACAGGTGGCCAGGGCCGAGAACGACCTTGTAAGCGATGTCACAGGTGGTGACGGTGCCGGATGTGGTTGATGCCCCGGAAGTCACTTGCACAACCCTGCGCCCGTCATAAAGCGCGAAAGGTGAAGGGCAGCTTTTGCCTGAAATCAGTCGCCCGAACCCTTCTACCGGGTCGAGCACACCGGGCGGCACGTTGGTAGCAACGCTCAGATCGGTGCGGTCCTTTTGCGGCGTGATCAGAACGTCGGTCAAATGGCCATCGGCGGCGCGCGTGATTGTGACTTCACGGGCCTTGTTCGATGAACTGCTGTTGCCCTTGTAAACCGTCGCGCCGGATCCCGAACCGGGGCGCGATGCACCGGTGTAGCTGCCGTTGAAAACGCCAAGTGGTGTGTTGTCGAACTGGCTGCGGACCTTACTGATGCCAGCACCGCTATCGAAGATGACCCAGCCGAGTTGCCGCCCGCCAAGAACCACGCCGTAACCCTGCTCTGCCGCGAGGGCGGGCGTTGCCAGAAGCAGCGTGGCGGCGATTGCGATTATGCCGCTATTCATATCGCCGCTCGCCAAAGATCGCAGAACCAACGCGGATATGCGTGGCACCTGCTGCGATTGCCGCCTCGAAATCGCTGCTCATCCCCATCGACAGGCCGGAAAGTCCGTTTCGCGCGGCCATCCCGGCAAGAGCTGCAAAATGCGGGCGGCTGTCTTCGCCTTCGGGCGGAATGCACATCAGCCCCCGGATCGGCAAGTCAAGCGCGCGCGCAGACGCGATGAAGGCGTCTGCATCATCGGGCAACACGCCGGCTTTCTGTGGTTCCGCGCCGATGTTGATCTGAATGAAAATCTCAGGGCTTTGACCCCGGCTTTGCGCCAGATTGGCGAGCTTGGTGGCAAGCGATGGGCGGTCGAGCGTGTGTATCGCGTCAAACAGCTCCACCGCCGGTTTCGCCTTGTTGGTTTGCAGCGGGCCGATCATATGAAGCTGGATCCCGCCGAACTCCGCCCGGAAATCCGGCCATTTCGCCACCGCCTCCTGCACATAGTTTTCGCCGTAGATGCGGTGCCCCTCCGCAAGCACCGCGCGAACACGCTCCGGCAGTTGCACTTTGGAGACCGCGATCAGGGTGACACCCGAAGGGTCGCGCTTGGCGGCTTTGCAGGCCGTCAACAGTTGGGACTGAATGGCGGAGAGAGTCATGTCACCGGGCCTTTGGTTGCGAACCGAAGGGTAAGACTGCCGCGGCAAAAAGGGAAGGGGCGGCAAGGCCGAAAGGCCGACACAAAAGGAAAAGAGCGGGCACAAGGCCCGCTCTTTCCGCTATCGTCAAATCCGGTTGGATCAGAACGAGAACTTCACACCCAAGGAAGCAACGGTCTCCTTGGCATAGCCACGCTCAACGCCGCCAGCCAAAGTCGCGCCGCCCAGATCGTAGTCAGCGCCGATGCCGAATGCGGTGTTGGTTGCGTTGCCCGCTGCGTTGTTGTTGGCGACATAGCCACGCAGAGTGATCGCGTCCATTTTGTAGTTGCCGTACAGGGTGATCGTGCGACCGTCGATGGTCTTGTCGCCGTTGTCCATGTAGAGCAAGCCAACGTTGGCCAGATCGTTCACAGCATATTCAGCGCCCAGGAAGTACAGGTCGTTGTTCTTCACGCCGCCGCCATTCTGTGCGGTTGCAGCAGAGATGGTGAACTGGTTGTACTTGTAGCTTGCTGCCAAAGCGAATTCAGAGGATTGGGCGGCAGGCAGGGTCTTCACGGACTGATCCGGATTGATGTAGGAGGCTTCAAGGTTGATGCCAGCCATGCTGTAGGCAACGTTCACGCCCATCCGGTTTGCTTCGGCCGCTGCATAGGCACCGGTCTTGTAGGAGTAGAAGTTGCCGCCCGGGTCACCGAAAGACGTGCCGTCAAAGCTGAGTTCCGAGTTGTAGATCAGCGCTGCGTCATCATATGCGCCGCCGACGTTACCAACGGTGACTTTCAGGCCATTGTACGATGCATAGACGTTTGCAGCGTTCAGACGGGCTGTCTGGCCATTGCTGTTGTAGTCGGACTGCATGCGAATACGACCACCGAAGGTCACGCCGGAATCGGTTTCTTTGGATGCGTCGATGTTGAAACGCAAGCGGTAAGCCAACTGGGTCTTGGAGGCGCCAACAGCCGCGCTGTTGTCATACTTCAAGCCGAAGCGGCCGATACCGGACAAGGTTACGTCAGCGGCAGCAACGCCAGCAGTTGCGACAAGTGCGGTCGTCGCGATAAGAATCTTTTTCATGTTTCCCTCGTGTGTTTGTCAAAGGTGCTGCCCAGTTCAGGGAAATCCGATCTGGGTATGCCCCTCTCATCCACTCTTCCGGCGTTGATTGCAACGATGACGGCACCCGATGAAGGAAAGACGTGGTTTGTGGTGCGACAATGCCACAGTCTGCGACACGCAACCGCCGCGGCAAGGGTTGAACAACCGTTTGGAGGCTGGTTTCACCCTGCTATACAAGGCGCGCCACGGGATCAGGGTGACGCGGGTACGAGGGTAGAGTGGTGGGATTTCATGGCCAGCGCATGGAGTTGGTCCGACATGACTGCGGCTTTCACCGGGCGATTCTGTGGCGGGTGGCGTGAAATGCCGTGATTCTGCTGCCGCAGATGCCGGCAAGTCCCGGCAGGCGTTGGAAAGCCCTTGTTCCACAGGGGGCGCTAAGTTAGACAAACAGTGCCAAGAGCCGGGAGACCCGTATGAGCCTTAATCTTCTTCGCGCCGCCCTGATGGGTGTGACCGTCGCCACCCTTGCAGCCTGCGGCATTGGCAGCGGGGATTCTGGGTTGTTCGGGTCACGCAAGGCGCCGATGAGCGCGTCCGAAGCGGCGGTGGCCGAACAGGCAGCGCAGGATGCGGCGAAGGCCGACTCGAATGAGGGGACGATCTGGGCCCTGTTCAGCAACTCCAGCGATCCGAACACCACCATTGAAGTGAACAAATATATCTGGAATGCAACTCTCGATATCCTCAACTTCCTTCCCGTTGAGACGGTGGACCCGTTCACCGGGGTTCTGGTGACCGGCTATGGCGTGCCGCCGGGCGGCGGGCGTGCTTACCGCGCCACCGCCTATATCCAGGACCCGGCGCTGGATGCGCGGTCGTTGAAACTGTCATTGCAAACGCGGGGCGGTGGCCCGGTCAGCCGGGAAACCCAGCGCGCGGTTGAGGATGCGATTCTGACCCGCGCGCGCCAGTTGCGGATTCGCGACAGCAAGCTGTGAGGACGGCAGCGGGGGCCAGCCCCCGCACCCCCGGGATATTTAGAAACAGATGATGTGGAAGCGGGTCTGGACGTTCAACAGGCTTGTGGGTTAACTGCGCCGGACATTTGATCCCCTGCTGTGAGGCCCGGTTATGCCCTATGATCCCGCTGTTATTGAAAAACATTGGCAAGAGGCATGGGCCGAGGCTGGCGTGTTCACCGCCAGGCGCGATGCTTCGCGTCCGAAATACTATGTGTTGGAGATGTTCCCCTATCCGTCGGGGCG
>NZ_JAKDLJ010000195.1 GCF_030452865.1 Pseudorhodobacter sp. | reverse complement strand
TACCAAACGCAGAGCCGACAAGACCCCGATCAGCAGAACCATGCCCATGCGGAAATCAACCGCCTTGCGCCGCAACTGTGCCAGCACACCGGAGACCGAGGAGGCGACGACAAGGTTGGCACCTGTCGCCACCGCGACGGGTGGCGGGATGCCCAGAAAGAACAAAAGCGGCGTGATGATGAAGCCGCCGCCAACGCCGAACATCCCCGAAAGGATGCCCACGATTCCGCCAAGACCAAGCAATGCGAATGCATTGACCGAGATTTCAGCGATGGGCAGGTAAAGCTGCATGTCAGGACAATCGGCGCGTATGCAAAAAAGCGGTTACGGACTGGCGTTCAAGACGCGCGGCGAAGGGCGGGGCAGCATGTTCTAGACTTGCGCCGGAACAGCTACGATGTCAAACCCCATCGCCCAACGAATTGTTGCAGCCGTAACAACTGGCTCTACAAGGGTGGATGTTCTGGCATCACGCGTTTGGCTTCGTCCTTCGGCCAATAGCTCGCCCTAACGCTCCTTGACGTAAGGCTCACCTCCGGCGCGTGGCGGTGTTGCTTTGCCAACAAACCCGGCCAGAATAACCACGGTCAGGATATAGGGCAGGGCTTGCATGAACTGCGAAGGCACGCTGATAAACCCGATCTCGATCTTGGGAAAGCGGTTTCCGACCGCCTCCAGAAAGCCGAAAAGCATTGTCGCCCCCAGCGCATACCACGGCCGCCATTTCGCAAAGATCAGGGCCGCCAGCGCGATAAAGCCGCGCCCCGCTGTCATCTCCTTACCAAAGCCTGCGGCCAGACCCAGCGCCAGATAAGCCCCTGCCAAACCACATAGAACGCCGCAGATCGCAACGGCCGCATAGCGGATGCCCGTGACTGAAATCCCCGCCGTATCTACCGCCGCCGGGTTTTCGCCCACGGCGCGCAGCCGCAAGCCAAACCGGGTGCGGTAAAGCAGGAACGCGCTGGCCGGAACACAGGCAAACCCGATGTAGACCAGCGCGGAATGGCCGGACAGCAGATCACTGTAGAGTCGTCCGATCACAGGGATCGGCGCGAGTGCATCCGCAAAAGGCAGGGTGATGGCTTCAAACCGCCCGCCCGCGATCAGCGCAGGGGTGCGACCGCCAAGACCGAACCAGTATTGGCCCAGCAAAATTGTCATGCCCGAAGCCAGAAAGTTAAGTGCGACGCCCGAAATCAATTGATTGCCGCGGAACGTGATGGAGGCGAAGCCGTGGATAGCCGCGAATATCAGAGAGCCGCCAATCCCCGCCAACGTCCCAAGCCACGCCGATCCCGTGACTGCGGCAACCGCTCCAGCCAGAAACGCCGCCGCCAGCATCTTGCCTTCCAGGCCGATGTCGAAAATCCCCGCCCGTTCGGAAAACAGCCCGGCAAGACAGGCGAAAAGCAAGGGCGTGCCAAGGCGCACCGTGCTGTCCAAAATCTCGATCAGGGTCGCAAAATCAATCACGTTCTCGCCTTTCGGAACAGCAGGAACAGCGCCGCAATCGGGCGGCGGACCATATCATCCAATGCCCCGGTGAACAGGATAACCAGAGCCTGAATGACGGTGATCAACTCCCTGGGGACCGTGGTCCAGAGTGCCAGTTCCGCCCCTCCCTGATAAAGAAACCCGAACAGGACCGCCGCAAGGACCACCCCGAACGGATGGCTGCGCCCCATCAAGGCGACCGCAATCCCGATGAACCCCGCCCCTTCGACGGAGTTCAGAAGCAGGCGCTGCGCCTCACCCATCACGGTGTTGATCGCCATCATGCCCGAAAGTCCGCCCGAAATCAGCATCGCATACATGGTGATACGGACCGGGTTTATCCCTGCGTAAACGCTGGCTTTTTCGGACTTGCCAAATGCGCGAAGCTCAAAACCGAGCCTTGTGTGCCACATCAGAACCCAGACCCCGACCGCCGCGAGCAGGGCGATCAGCAAGCTGATATTGGCCGGGTTGCGATTGTTGAACGGAATCCCGACCAGCGCCAGAATATCATGCAGGCGCGGCAGGCGCATCACTGCATCAAAGCGCGCCGATGCGCTGTCCATCGTGCCGACCGGACGCATGATATTGACCAGAAGATAGACCAGAAGTGCTGAGGCGATGAAGTTGAACATGATCGTTGTAATCACGATATGGCTGCCGCGTTTTGCCTGCAAATAGGCCGGAATCGCCGCCCAGGCCGCGCCAAACAGCGCCGACATGAAAATCGCGGCGATCAGCGCGAGGGACCAGTGTGGCCACGGTACATAAAGGCAGGCGACGGCCACACCAAGCCCGCCAAGCCCGGCTTGCCCTTCGCCACCGATATTGAACAGCCCGGCTTGAAACGCGACCGAAACCGCAAGCCCGGTGAACATGAAATTGGTGGCGTAATAAAGCGTATACCCCCAGCCATAAGTTGACCCAAGTGCGCCCGTCACCATCAGTTTCATCGCGGCGACAGGGTTTTCGCCGATTGCCAGAATGACCAGACCGGACAGCACGAAAGCGATCAGCAGGCTGATCAGCGGCACCAGAAACGTATCGGCCCATTTCGGCAATGTGGTCACTCTGCTATCCCCGCCATCAACAGCCCAAGGTCGCGCTCATCTGCGGTTGCAGGGTCGCGCTCCCCCATGATCTCGCCGTCAAACATCACAGCGATCCGGTCCGACAGGCTTCGGATTTCGTCCAATTCGACCGAGACCAGCAGAATCGCTTTTCCCGCATCACGCAGGGCCACGATCTGTTTGTGAATGAACTCAATCGCGCCAATATCAACGCCGCGGGTGGGTTGCCCGACAAGCAACAGATCGGGGTTGCGGTCCATCTCGCGGGCGACAACGATCTTTTGCTGGTTGCCGCCGGAAAAGTTCTTGGCAGGCAGCGTTGCAATCGGTGGCCGCACGTCATAGCGCTGCAACTTGTCTTCGGTATCGGCGCGAATGGCGTCGTTGTTCAGAATCCAGCGGTTGCGCTGATACTCCGGCGCGTTGTGATAGCCGAACGCCACGTTTTCCCAAGCGGTGAAATCCATGATCAGGCCCAGATGCTGCCGATCCTCCGGCACATGGGCGATGCCGCGTGCGCGCCGCGTTTGGCCGTCGGCGCGGGAGGTCAGCGCAATCTCCTGACCGTTCAGACGCACCGTTCCGGTGCCGGTTGCAATGCCCGCCAGCGCCTCCAGCAGTTCCGATTGACCGTTGCCCGCGACGCCCGCGATGCCCAGAATTTCCCCCGCGCGGATGGTGAAAGAAACACCTTTCAACCGCTCGATCCCGGCATCATCCTTCACGCGCAGGTTTTCCACCTCCAGCACCAGTTTCCCCGGCGTCGCGGGGCGTTTTTCGACGGAGAGCAAAACCTTGCGGCCCACCATCAATTCCGCCAGCTCCTCGGGGCTGGTGTCGGCGGTCTTCACTGTCGCGGTCATCTGACCACGCCGCATGACGGAAACCGTATCGGTGATCTCCATGATCTCGCGCAGCTTGTGGGTGATTAGAACAACGGTTTTACCCTGTTCCCTCAAGCCTTTGAGAATACGGAACAATTGGTCCGCCTCTGCCGGGGTCAGCACGCCGGTTGGTTCATCCAGAATAAGGATGTCGGCCTGTCGGTACAGCGCCTTGAGGATTTCGACACGTTGCTGGTGACCCACCGACAGATCTTCGATCACCGTATCGGGGTTCACTTCCAGCTCATATTCATGCGCCAGACGGGCGAGGCTTTCGCGCGCCTGCGCCATCGCACCGCGCAGCATGGCGCCACCTTCGGCGCCAAGGATCACGTTTTCCAGAACCGTGAAATTCTGCACCAGTTTGAAATGCTGGAACACCATGCCGATCCCGGCGCGAATGGCGCTTTGGCTGTCGGGGATTGGCGTCAGCTTGCCGCTGATGAAAATCTCCCCGGCGTCGGCTTTGTAAAAGCCGTATAGGATCGACATCAACGTAGATTTTCCGGCGCCATTTTCACCGATGATCCCGTGGATGGAGCCTTTGGCAACCTTGATCGAGATGTCTTTATTGGCCTGCACCGGGCCAAACGCTTTCGAAATCCCACGCAGCTCAATCGCCAGCGGGGTCTGGATTGGGGCGGCAGTTTCCTGCCGCCCCAAAGTATTCACTGCCGTCATTCTTAGAAGGAAACGAAGGGGCAGGAGTTGTCAGAGTTGTAATCGTGAACCTTGATCTCCCCCGATGCGATCTTGGCGGCTGCGGCGTCGACCGTTGCCTTCATCTCTGGCGTGATCAGGTCTTTGTTATTGTCATCAAAGGCATAGTCGACGCCTTTCGATGCCAGATCCATATTGATGACGCCCGGCTCCACCTTGTCACCGGCTTTGAAAGCGTCATAAACGGCATTGTCGACGCGCTTGAGCATGGAGGTCAGAACCTTGCCCGGATGCAGATAATTCTGGTTGCTGTCGACGCCGATGGACAGGATGCCACCATCCGCCGCCGCTTGCAGCACACCCAGACCCGTGCCGCCCGCTGCCGCGAAGATCACATCTGCGCCTTGGCTGATTTGCGATTTCGCCAATTCGCCACCTTTAACCGGGTCATTCCATGCAGCGCCGGTGTTGCCGGTCATGTTGGCGATGACCGTTGCGTCAGGTTTCACCGCTTTCACACCTTCGGCGTAACCGCAGCCGAATTTGCGGATCAGCGGAATGTCCATACCGCCGATGAACCCAACGGTGTTGGTTTTGGAGGCGAGTGCAGCCAACATGCCGACCAGATACGACCCTTCATGTTCGGCGAATATGATGGAGCGGACATTGGGTTGATCCACGATTCCGTCGATCAGAACGAACTTGGTGTCGGGAAAGTCCGGCGCAACCGTATTCAGCGTCTCGATGTTCGAAAAAGACAAGACCACGATCGGGTTTGCGCCAGTTTCGGCCATGCGGCGTACGAATTGTTCACGTTGCGCTTCGGATTGCATCTCCAGTTCCTTGTAGGAACCGCCGGTTTCCTTGGCCCAACGCTGCGCACCTTCATAGGCGGCCTCGTTGAAGCTCTTGTCGAATTTGCCGCCCAGATCAAAGATCAGCGCCGGATCGGCGGCGGCCATGCCTGCGGTCAATGCGATGGCGCCCGTGGCAGCGGCGAGGTGTTTCATGAGGCTCATATATCGTCTCCCGATTGGTTTTTTGTCCAGAGAATCCCCCTTGAACGGGGAAAGCCCGGTCGTGGCCAAATTAGGGGGGGTTTGCCCTTAGGGGTCAATAGGCATTTTCCAATAATGCCGGATCGGCGAGCGTTGGCCCGCCTTTTTCGGCGGGATATTCGCAGGATGCCGTGGCGTCAGTTTGGCGTGATCATGCGCGACATCACCAGCGCATCCAGATTTGGCCCCAAAGGGGGTGTGAAGTAGCCCTTGCGCCGACCCGCCACCGCAAAATCGCTCGCCTTATACAAAGCAATCGCCGCGATGTTATTCGCCGCCACTTCCAAAAACGCGGTTTCGGCGTGGCGGGTTGCCGCTTCGGTCAGGAACCCCTGTAGCAAACCGCGCGCACGGCCTTTCCTGCGCGCCTCAGGGGCAACGGCAAGGGTCAGCACTTCTGCCTCGCCCGCGATCGCACGACCGAGAATGAAGCCTTGGCCATCCCCCAGCGCAAAGACGCCCCCGCCTGACAGAAGCGATGAGAATTCCGCCTGGCCCCAAGGACGCGGCACCGTGAAACATCGTGCATGTAGCGCGGCCATGACCTGCGGCGGAATCATGCGTCGTCCAGTATGACCGGGCCGGGGTCGCGCGATGGCGCGGCATCGGCAGCACGCAAATAGAACGGTGCAGGGCGCGCACCATCGCCGGGCTTCATTGCGGCGACATGGGCGATGGCCTCGGCCACCGGCATCGCAGGCGGCAGGGCAGGGGCATCGGTGATCAGCGCGGCCCCGCCCCCGGTCACCGCCGCCGCGTGCAGGAAGGTCTTTGCGGCCTCGACCGGCATAACGGCGGCATCCGCGGGCAAGGTGCCAAACCCCTGAACATAGACCATCCCGCGCCGGGCATCTTCAACCACCAGCAGCGGGCGGGGCTGCCCATGGGCCAAAGCCTCAAACTGGGTGACGCCGATGGCTGGAATGTTCAACCCAAGCGCCAATCCGCGCGCCGCCGCAACTGCAATGCGGATCCCGGTGAAATTACCGGGACCAACGCCGACCGCTATGGCACCAAGATCACGCCAGCCAAACACGGCGGAAGCCAAAACCTCCTCCAGCAAAGGCACCAAGCGTTCGGCCTGTCCTTTCGCCATCGGTTCCTGTACCGAAATCAAAACCTTGCCGGACAAAACCAAAGCGGCCGCGCAATGCGCGGCCGATGTGTCAAATGCCAGAATCAAGCGATCAGGCGGCAACGGGCCGCACCTCCAGCACCTCGGGGATATAGTGTCGCAGCAGGTTCTCAATCCCCATTTTCAGCGTCAAAGTGGAGGACGGACAACCCGCGCACGCACCCTGCATATGCAGATAAACCACGCCGCGATCAAAACCGTGGAACGTAATGTCGCCACCATCCTGCGCAACGGCAGGGCGCACGCGGGTATCCAGCAGC
>NZ_JAKDLJ010000194.1 GCF_030452865.1 Pseudorhodobacter sp. | reverse complement strand
GGCCGGTTGGCATGGCCGGACACATGGTAAAGCCCGCCGTTGTCATCCACCACATTGACGCCCATTTCGGAAAATGCGTTCATAATGGAAATCACGCCGCGTTCATTGCCGGGAATGGTTTTCGATGAAAACAGGAAGGTATCGCCCTCTTTCATTTCCAGCCCGAGATATTTGCCGCGCGAAAGCTGGGCCGAAGCTGCGCGCCGCTCCCCCTGCGATCCGGTCACGATCAACATCAGGCTGCCGCGTGGAACCTCGCTCGCCTCCTCCGGGCTGACAGTATGTGGAAAGCCGTGCAACACACCCGATTCCTGCGCCGCCGTCACCATCCGCCGCATTGCCCGCCCCAACAGGCAAACCGTGCGATCCGCAGCCACTGCTGCATCCGCAAGAGTTTTCAACCGTGCGACATTGGAGGCAAAGGTCGTCGCCACCACCATGCCGCGCTGCGATTTGATCAGATCGCGCAGCGGGTCTTTCAGCGATACCTCCGACCTGCCGGGGTGCAAGGAGAACACGTTGGTACTGTCGCACATCAGCGCCTTGATCGGACGTTCGGCGGCAATCGCCTCAAACACTTCCGGCTGCCACGGGTCGCCCACCTGCGGTGCAGGGTCGAGCTTGAAGTCGCCGGAGTGGAACAACCGCCCCGCCGGGGTGTCGATGATCAGCGCAGCACTTTCCGGCACCGAATGACTGACCGGCACGAATTGCACGTCAAACGGACCGGCCTTCACCACTTCAGGCCGCGCCTCTACTGTGGTGATCGCGTTCTTCGGGTGGCCGTGCTCATCGAACTTCAGCCGCCCGATGGTCGCGGTAAAGCGGCGGGCATAGACCGGGCATTTGAACTTCCCCCAGAAATGCGCCACGGCACCGATATGATCTTCATGCGCATGGGTGATGAAAATCGCCTCCAGCCGGTCTTTACGCTCCTCCAGCCAGGACATATCCGGCATGATCAAATCAACGCCGGGGGTGGTATCCATATCGGGGAAGGTCACACCCAGATCGACGAGGATCAGCCTTTCCTTGTCTTCCGGCCCGTAGCCGTACACATAGGCATTCATGCCGATTTCCCCCGCGCCGCCGAGAGGAAGGTAGATCAGGCGGTTGGCTTTCATTGGGTATCCCGTTCCTTGTTCAGTTCGTTGATCAGGACAAGACCGTGCATGGTCAGATCATCCTCGATCGCGTCAAAAATTTCCGTTCCCTGCTGGAACAACGAAGCAAGCCCGCCGGTGCCGATAACCTTCATCGGGCGCGGGTGTTCCAAGCGGATCTGGCGGCAAATGCCTTCTACAAGGCCGATATAGCCCCAATACACACCTGACTGCATGCACGCCACCGTATTCTTGCCGATCACGGTCGCGGGTTTGCTGACATCAACGTGAGGCAGCGCCGCCGCCGCCATCGACAGCGCCTGAAGCGAGAGGTTGACACCGGGGGAGATGACGCCGCCGATATAGGCGCCGTCCTGGTCCACCACGTCAAACGTCGTCGCGGTGCCGAAATCCACCACGATCAGATCACCGCCATGCCGGTCAAAGCCGGCTGCGGTGTTGACAAGACGGTCCGGCCCGACGGCGGTGCCGAAATCGACTCGTGGTGGCATCGGCAGTTTGCATTCCGGTTTGCCCACCACCAGCGGGCGACAGTTGAAATACCGATCCGTCAGCACCCGAAGATTGAACACGACCCGCGGCACGGTTGAGGAGATGATGGCCTGGGAGATATGGGCCTCTACCTTGTTCAGCGTCATCAACGTGGTCAGCCAGACGTAATATTCATCCGCCGTGCGCCTGTGGTCGGTGGAACAACGCCAGGTCGCGATAAAGCGCGCACCGTCCCAGATGGAAAACACGGTATTGGTATTGCCGCAGTCAATCGCCAGAAGCATGGTTTTGCCTTTTCCGGTTCAAAAGAAGATATCGGCCGCAGGAATGGTTTGACGGCCTTTCGGGGTTCGCAGGATCAATGCGCCGCTGGCGTCAATGGTTTCAAAAATACCGGTCTCAGAACTGGTGCCGGAGCGCGCAGTTATCGCCTCACCAATCCGTGCGGCATGGGATAGCCACTCCTGCCGGATTGGCGCGAAACCATCCGCTATCAGGCACGCCTCCCACTTGGCGAAAGCCGTGGCGAGCGGGGGCAGGAACGCCTCCGGCACGATGCGGACGCCGGTTTCTTGCAGCAGGCTGACCGGAGGCATCGCACCCGGTTCGAGCTGATCGGCGGTCGGCGCAGCAATCAGATTGACGCCGATCCCTATGGACAGCTGACTGACACGACCGCCTGCCCCTTGGCTTTCCAGCAGGATCCCCGCCAATTTGCCGCCGTTCAGCAAAACGTCATTTGGCCATTTCAAGGCAAAACCAGTGGAAAGTCCGGTCGTGGCAATACATGCCTCCCTCAGGGCAAGGGCCGCGATGAACGAACGTAGGGCGACGGTCTCTGCACCTTCCTGCGGCTGCAAAGCCAAGGTGGCATAAAAATTGCCGCGCGGGCTGGACCATGGCCGTCCGCGCCGCCCCCTGCCCCCGGTCTGCTCTGCCGCCATGATCCAAACCGGTTGTGTCGGGGCCAAGCGCGCCGCATAGGCATTGGTGCTGTCCACGCTGTCCAGAAGAATCCGGGTCACACCGGCGGGCCACCCCGATGAAGGACGCTTAGCGGACAAGCGTTTCGGCTGCCATCAAAGCGATGCTTTCAACTCCGAACAGGTTGACGATGCCGAACACCATGATGAACGCAGATCCCATCAGCGCGATGCCCTGAACGGTGCCGATGCGGGCGTCGATGCCGTCTTCCTCGGCTGCGAAATACATGAAGTAGATGATACGCATGTAGAAGAACGCGCCGATCACCGATGAAATGACCCCTGCGAGTGCAAGCCATGTCATATCGGCGTTCACCGCCGCTTGCAGCACATAGAACTTGGCGAAAAAGCCGAGCATCGGCGGCACACCTGCAAGGCTGAACAGGATGATCAGCATCGCCAGCGCCGACATCGGGGCCTTTTTCGACAGCATTTTCAGACTGTCGATAGAGGTCACATGCTGGCCATCCCGCTCCATCGACAGGATGAAGGCGAAAGCACCGATATTCATCGCGATGTAGATCGCGAGATACAGCAGCATGGATTGAACACCGATCACCGTGCCGGCCGCCACCCCGATCATCGCAAAACCCATATGCGCAATCGAGGAATAGGCCATCATCCGCTTGATATCACGCTGGCCGATCCCGCCGATCGCGCCCACAAACATCGACAACACCGAAAGCACCGCGATCACCTGACCCCATTCTGCCGGAATGGTGCCGAAAGCGTCATACATCAGCCGCGCAAACAGCGCCATCGCCGCCATTTTCGGCGCGGTTGCAAAATAGGCGGTGACGGCGGTGGGGGAGCCTTCGTACACATCCGGCGTCCACATATGGAACGGCACAGCGGAAACCTTGAACGCCAGCCCTGTCATCATCATCACCAGACCGAACAGCAGCCCGACCGGCACCGCACCTTCGCCAAGCGTCGACAGGATACCGGCGAAATCGGTGGTCCCCGCATAGCCATAGGTCAGCGAAGCACCATAGAGCAGGATGCCCGAAGACAGCGAGCCGAGTACAAAGTACTTCAACCCGGCCTCGGAGGATTTCAGATTGTCGCGGCGGAAACTGGCGACGACATAAAGCGCCAGCGATTGCAGTTCCAACCCCATGTAAAGCACGATCAGATCCCCGGCAGAGACCATGACCATCATGCCCAGCACCGAAAGCGCGATCAGGATCGGAAATTCAAACCGCAGCATCTTGCGGCGCAGCATCGGCTCATGGCTGATCGCCAGAATGGACGCCGCCGCCAAAAGCACCGTCACCTTGGCAAAACGCGCGAAAGGATCATCGTTGAAGGTGCCGTCAAAGGCCGTCCGCTCCCCCGTGATGCCCGCGCCAATCCAGACCGCCAGGATCAGGAACAGCGCGACCATGCCCCAGTTCAGCATCGCGGCGAGTTTGTCCTTCCCGGTGTAAACTGCGCCAAGCAGCGCCGCCATGGCCGCGACGGCCAGGGTGATTTCAGGAAGGACGGTGGAAAAATCTGTCGGGTTCATCTCTCGTCCCTCAATTCTTTGCCATTGGCGCATCACCCGAAACGGGGACGGCGGCATGGTAGTCGGTCACAAGGGCGGACACCGAAGGGCCGATGATATCGGTCACAAGGCTTGGATAAATGCCCAGAAGGATCGTCATCGCGACCAAGGGTGCGAAAATCAACCGCTCCCGCCGCGACATATCGGTGATGGATTTCAGGCTTTCCTTGATCAGATCGCCGAGCACGATGCGGCGGAACAGCCACAGCGCGTAACTGGCGGACAGGATCACGCCGGATGTGGCGACAAAGGCGACCCATGTATTGACCTGGAAAGCTGCCATCAGTGTCAGGAATTCACCGACGAAACCCGACGTGCCGGGAAGGCCCACGTTTGACATGGTAAAGAACAGGAACACCAGCGCATAGACCGGCATCCGGTTCACCAAGCCACCATAAGCCGAAATCTCGCGGGTGTGCATCCGGTCATAAATCACGCCGACGATCAGGAACAGTGCGGCGGAAATGAACCCATGGCTCAGCATCTGGAAAATCGCACCGTCGATCCCCTGCTGGTTCACCGCGAAAATCCCCATCGTCACATAACCCATATGCGCGACCGAGGAATAGGCGATCAGCTTTTTCATGTCTTCCTGCGCCAAAGCGACCAGCGAGGTATAGACAATTGCAATCGCCGACAGCCACAGCATGAAAGTCGACATCACATCGGAGCCAACCGGAAACATCGGCAGGCTGAAACGCAAAAACCCATAGCCCCCCATCTTCAGCAAGATCGCGGCCAGCACGACCGAACCGGCAGTCGGCGCCTGAACGTGGGCGTCCGGCAACCAGGTATGCACCGGCCACATCGGCAGTTTCACCGCAAAGCTGGCAAAGAACGCGAGGAACAGCAGCGTCTGCGCGCCGCCAACCACATGAATACCCATGATATTCAGCGTATCGGAGGCGAAATTATGCGTGAGCAGTGTCGGGATATCGGTCGTCCCTGCCTCCACATACATATAGATCATCGCGACCAGCATCAGCACCGAGCCGAGAAATGTATACAGGAAGAACTTGAACGCGGCATAGATGCGGTTCGCCCCGCCCCAGATGCCGATGATCAGGAACATCGGGATCAACCCGCCTTCAAAGAAGATGTAGAACAGCACCAGATCGAGCGCGGTAAACACGCCGATCATCAGCGTTTCCAAGAGCAGAAAGGCGATCATGTATTCCTTGACCCGCGTTTCCATCTGCCAGCAGGCACCGATGGTCAGAGGCATCAGGAACGTGGTCAGCAGCACGAACAGAATCGAAATCCCGTCAACGCCCATCTTGTATTTCAGGCCAAGGATCCAGTCGTATTCCTCGACAAACTGAAAGCCGGTATCGGAGGGATCAAACCCGGTCAGCAGGAAAATCGACACAAGGAAGGTCGTCGCCGTGGCCACCAGCGCCACCCATTTCGCATTCTTGCGCGCCGCACTGTCGTCGCCCCGCAGGAACAGCGCAAGGATACCCGCCGCAACCGCCGGTATGAATGTGATGATGGAAAGCAGATTCTCCATGCTTTCAGCTCCAGTATTTTGTCATGAAGGACGCCGCTTTGACAGCTGCGAAAGGAACAGGTGCGGGCATCGCACCAAATGTCGGCAGGCCAAGGCACGGCATCACGGCGCACCCCCGGCCATGGTCATCCAGGTGACAAGCGCAACGACCCCCAGCACCATCGCGAATGCGTAGTGAAAGAGGTAGCCCGATTGCACGCGCCCGGCGAACCGGGTGAGCCGGGGAATAAGCCCCAGTGCAACCCCGTCGATAGTGCCATCAATCGCGCCAACATCACCCCGCTTCCACAGGAAACGGCCAACCCAATTGCCGCCACGCACGAAAACAAAGTCGTAAAGCTCATCAAAGTACCATTTGTTCAGCAGGAACAAATAGAGCGGTCGCTGCTGTGCGGCCAACCTGCCCGGCAGGTCGGGACTGCGGATGTAGAAAACGTAAGCGATGATGAAACCGACCAACATCGCGATGAACGGAGAGACTTTTACCCAGGCGGCGACCTCATGCGCTTCGTGGATGGTGTGATTGTCCGGGCCGAAGAAAACAGCGCCTTTCGGTGCAGTCGCAGGGGGCGTAGCGGCGTGGCCTGCGGCCGCTGCGTTTCCGGCGGCGGGAGCCTCGGTTGCAGAAGTTTCGGGCGCAGCGGTTTCGGTGGAAGCAGTTTCGGGCGCAGTCGCCGTTGCGGTTTCCGGTGCCGCCGCATGGGCCTCGCCGCCCTCATGCTGCGCCGTTTCCATGCCGAACCAGCTTTGCATCTTGTCCACATCGCCGAAGAAGGAGTTGTACCACACCATCCCGGAGAAAGCCGCCCCAAGCGCCAACACGCCAAGCGGGATCAGCATCGTCTTGGGCGATTCATGCGCGTGGTCATGCGCATGGGCATCGCCACGCGGGGCGCCATAAAACGTCATGAACATCAGACGCCAGGAGTAGAAACTGGTCATCAAAGCC